>CAZWNK010000001.1:0-84994 GCA_964635445.1 uncultured Candidatus Saccharibacteria bacterium
GTGATCATGTTTTTCACATAGTCAGCATGTCCTGGCATGTCAACGTGAGCGTAGTGTCGCTTTTCAGATTCATACTCTTGGTGAGAGGTAGCGATGGTGATACCACGTGCCCGCTCTTCAGGAGCATTGTCGATCTGGTCGTATGCAATTGCTTTGTTTACATCACTTGGTAGCTTCTTAGCGAGCACCATCGTGATAGCAGCCGTCAAGCTCGTCTTACCGTGGTCAACGTGACCCATGGTACCGACGTTCACATGTGGCTTGCTTCTGTCAAAATCAGCCATGATTTCTCCTATTTGATTTAATACTTTGTTACTTACACGAGTAAATTAACCCTCGCGCGAGATACTGACAAATTATAGAGATTCAACAGGGGTTTGTAAAGGATTTATTGATCTAATCGCTCCTCTTTTTCTGGCGAGAAAGATATCCCTGGAAGTCGATTTTGAAAGATACGCAATAAATTTCCTCTATGGAAAGACTGTTGCTCGCCTGTAACTACTAAAGCTACCCGCGCAGCAAACCCACTAACCACGCCACCTTGCGCAATGCGCGCTTCTAGACGCGTACGCCTTTCTTGCAAAGTCGATAATCGACTGAGCGTGCCGGCTAGATCTTCGTCATCTATTGCTTTTTGATCAACATCATAGGAGTCTACATATGCTTTTTGTGCATACGTCTGTAAGATAGGGTCATTGCCAAATTCACAGGCACCGATTATAGGGACACATAGATGGTCTCTGCTCGGCTCACACTGCTCAGCGACATGTTCTGGCATCTGTTGCCTCCAATCACATCTCTTAATCTACTCCGACCGAGTACTGTATCTTTCTTCTACGCTCTTAATGTCTGCTTCCCTTAATGCTAGTGTGCCTTCTGCGTAATGTAATCTGCGTTTTGCTATGACCAGTCTCAATCCGTGCGGTTGAAGTTCGAGCCGATCGACTCTTTCCCGCGCTTCTTTTACTTTACCAGCGGCATGACTGGCAGCATCGTATACCTGTTCATGTAAATCATGTAGACGACTGTGCCCGTCTGTCAAAAGCCGCTCAAGTTGCTCTTGTTCGCTTCCACTAAGTTCACTAAAATCTGCACCCCAGAGATGTGCTTCGCTTTCGATAGCACGAATGGCGCTATCTTGACCTAATGTTTGTGACGACATATATAATCCTTATAATTTTGATCTTACTCTTATGCTCTTAAAACACAAGACCCCTGTTGCCAGAGGTCTTGTTGGTCATTTGCTGCTTTTAGCGATAACTGCTTCGGCGACGTTGTTTGGCACGTCTTCGTAACGTGACAGCTCCATGCTTGAGCTCGCCCGACCCTGGGTCATAGAACGCAAGTTCGTCGTGTAGCCGAACATCTCAGCAAGCGGCACGTAGGCAGTGACGACTTTGGCACCGAAACGGTCTTCCATCGTCTCGACACGACCACGCTTACTGTTCAGATCACCGATGACGTCACCCATGAATTCCTCAGGCGTGACGACTTCGACTTTCATAATCGGCTCGAGCAATACTGGTTTGGCCTTGCGAACACCATCTTGGAGCGCCATAGAACCAGCTACCTTGAAAGCCATTTCGCTGGAGTCCACATCGTGATAACTACCGTCGTAGAGCGCGACTTTGATATCCACTACTGGATACCCAGCCAAGACACCGTTAGCCATCGCTTCGACGACGCCTTGCTCGACAGGTTTGATGTATTCACCAGGAACCACACCACCTTTGATCTCATTGATGAATTCAAAGCCTTTACCTGGCTCGTCTTGTGGCTCGAGTCTGAGCCAGACATGACCATACTGACCACGACCACCAGACTGACGGATGAATTTGCCTTCTGATTCGGCAGTAGCGCGGATGGTTTCACGGTACGCAACTTGCGGTTGACCGACGTTGGCAACGACACCGAACTCGCGTTTCATACGATCGACGATGATCTCGAGGTGCAACTCACCCATACCAGAGATGATAGTCTGGCCAGTTTCATGATCAACTTTGACACGGAAGGTTGGGTCTTCCTCAGTAAGTCGCTGCAACGCGATGCTCATCTTTTCTTGGTCGGCCTTCGTAGCAGGCTCAATCGCGATGCTGACTGGAGGCTCTGGGAAGGTGATGGATTCGAGGATGACGGCGTTGTTTGGATCACACAGCGTATTACCTGTCGTCGTGCCTTTGAGGCCAACGATAGCGGCGATATCTCCAGCTGCAACTTCTGTCACGTCTTCGCGATGATTGGCGTGCATACGGACGATGCGCCCGACGCGTTCCTTTTCGCCCGTCGAAGAGTTGAGGATGTAACTTCCCGCTTCGAGCTTACCCGAGTAGACACGGAAGAATGCAAGCTTACCGACAAATGGGTCGGTCGCGATCTTGAAAGCAAGCGCAGAGAACGGAGCATTCTCGTCAGCAGGTCGCTCGATTTCATCACCAGACTTTGGATGAATACCTTTTTGAGGAGGAAGATCGAGAGGGCTTGGCAAGAACATTGCGACGGCGTCGAGCAAGAACTGGACACCTTTGTTTTTGAGAGCTGAACCGCAGAGAATTGGATGTAGTTGTACAGCTATGACACCTTTACGGATAGTGTTGATGATTTCCTCTTCGGAGAGTTCTTCACCTTCGAGATGCTTCATCATCATATCATCATCAGCTTCGACGATCTTGTCGATCATCTTTGCGCGCCACTCTTTGGCCTTTTCTGCATACTCATCAGGGATGTCGACTGTATCAAATTCTGTGCCGTCTTCGGTCTTGTAGATATAGGCCTTCATCTTGATGAGGTCGATGATACCCTTGAAGTCTGACTCCGCACCGATCGGCAATTGGATAGCGACACCGTTTTTGGTGAGACGCGTTTCGATACGTTCCACATCGACATAGAAATCAGCACCCGTTCGATCAAGCTTGTTGATGAAACAGATACGAGGGACATGATATTTATCAGCCTGACGCCATACTGTTTCTGTCTGAGATTCGACACCAGCAACGCCATCAAATACAGTGACGCCACCGTCGAGCACGCGCAGACTTCGCTCTACTTCAACAGTAAAGTCTACGTGTCCAGGGGTATCGATGATGTTGATACGGTAGTCCTCATCGGCATACTTCCACATACAGGTCGTAGCAGCAGAGGTGATTGTAATACCACGCTCCTGTTCCTGCTCCATCCAGTCCATGGTAGCTTCACCCTCATGCACTTCGCCGATTTTATGAGTACGTCCGGTGTAGTACAGAATGCGCTCAGAAACGGTCGTCTTACCCGCATCAATGTGGGCAATAATACCAATGTTACGTGTCTTGTTTAGAGGAATTTTCTTAGTTGCCATTCTTGTTCCTTATTGGTGCTTACTCTTGTTGATCTTGAGATTTTGTAATAAAAAATATCGGCCTGTCCATTACTTCATTTGCTTTGCTTCGTAGTTCTTCATCCCCACAAATTGTTGCTATTAGTTCTTCAACTTGATCATTTTTAAACAAGCATCCTGCTCGCTTGAAGTATGCCTTTACATGCTCCCTGTCTCGCGCTTTTGAAGCATCTGATTGAGGCTCACCTCTCTGCTCTGCAAAGTTGTATGCTTGTTGACAAATAATTGCAACCTCGAGCGCTTCGTTGCATATGTCTGGATCGCAGGCATCGCATCGTTTACCTCTACCCCACACTTCAGGTATTAATGATACGTTAGCCATATACCTAGAATCTCGCGAAGTGTGCAAATGCTCGGTTAGCTTCAGCCATGCGATGGGTGTCTTCCTTCTTCTTCACAGCAGAGCCAGTGTTGTTGTATGCATCGACGATCTCTGCAGCGATGCGGTTGGCCATGCTCATACCTTTGCGTGCACGAGTCGCCTCGACGAACCACATCATAGTGAGGTGCATCTGACGCTGACCATGTACTTCAAACGGTACCTGGAAGTTGGCGCCACCAACACGTCGAGAACGAGTCTCGAGATGAGGTTTGACATTGTTGATAGCCTTTTCGAGAACTTCGAGAGGATTATCGGACTTGAGTCTTTCGGCAGCAATATCCATACCACTGTAGACAAGTCGCTCGGCAAGAGTTTTCTTGCCATCCCACATCACACGGTTGATGAGACGCTGAACAAGCTGGCTGTTGTAGCGACGATCAGGCATTACTTCGCGTTGGAGAGATTTGGTAACTTTACGTGGCATTATTTGCTCTCTTTCTTGGCACCATAGCGGCTGCGACGTTGTTTGCGACCGTTGACACCTTGGAGGTCGAGCGTACCACGCACGATGTGATAGCGTACACCGGGGAGATCAGGCACGCGTCCACCACGAACAAGCACAACTGCATGCTCTTGGAGGTTATGGCCTTCCCCTGGGATATATGCCCAAACTTCATACCCATTCGTCAAACGTACACGAGCTACTTTGCGAAGTGCTGAGTTTGGTTTCTTTGGAGTTTTGGTCGTAACTTTGATACAGACACCGCGTTTGAATGGTCCTGGCTTCTCGTAGGATTTGACCTTGAGATTGTTGACCACGCGCTGCATAGCTGGTGACTTCGATTTCTTGGTCACCTTGGAACGAGGCTTGCGTACTAACTGATTGATTGTAGGCACTAGAAAATATTCCTTATCATTAAAGGTGATAGATCGCAGGCACGAGCAGCACGTTCGATACCTGCAACCTTCCCCTGTTCACTTCTATTGAAACTCGTGGTAAATCTTACCAGATTTACTCCTCTGAAGCAATATCGGCGTCTTCTTCGCTCATCGGTCGGCCAGTTCCGACTGGAATGCGTCGACCGAGGATGACGTTTTCTTTGAGGCCGTAGAGTTCATCAACTTTACCACTCGTTGCCGCGTTGATCAGCACACGAGTCGTGTCTTGGAAGCTTGCTGCACTCAAGAATGAGTCAGACCAGGTAGAGACTTTTGCGATGCCGAGCAGGAGCTGATTGTAGACAGCAGGGTTTTTGCCCTCTGAGACAAGCTTTTGGTTTGCTTCAACAACTGCAGCCTTGCTGACGATGTCGCCGGTGACAAAGAGACTGTCGCCTGGCTCCTCAATCTGAACGCGGCTAAACATCTGTCGAACGATGACTTCGATATGCTTGTCAGCGATGTTTTGACCCTGTGCAGCATAGATACGAAGAACTTCGTTGATGATGTAGCGTTGTGTCGCTTCGATGCCTTTGAGACGCATGAGGTCATGAAGGTTGATCGAACCTGCGGTCAGGCGATCGCCTTGACTGACATGATCACCATCTTTGACGACGAGCTGTTTGAATGATGGGATTTCATACCGTACAGAAGCGCCTTCTTTCGGTCGAACCAAGATGTTGGCTTTGGTCACTTCGACGACACCAGCAACCGGTGCGATCAGTGGCTCTTCGCCTTCGTCTTTGGCAGCAATCACGTCACCAATAGCGACTTCCGTGCCAGATTTGAGACTTGCTTTGCGGCCATCAAGCTTCAATTTGATCGGCTCTTGTGTATCGGCAGTGATCTGGACAATATAGCTATTGCCCTCTTCCCAGGCGTGTACGGTACCAGCGAGGTCAGCAAGATATGCCTGACCTTTCGGGGTGCGCGCTTCGAACAACTCTTCTACACGAGGGAGACCCTGGGTGATATCGGCTGCAGCCGCGAGACCTGACTGGTGGAAAGTACGAAGCGTCAACTGCGTACCAGGCTCACCGACTGATTGCGCAGCGATGACGCCGACCGGCTGAAAGGCTTCGATCAGTTTACCGGTAGCCATGTCGAGACCGTAGCTCTTGCGGTTGACACCGCGGAGATTACTACTGGTCAGTACGGACATGATCTTCACTTCATTGATATCACTCCCGTCAATCTTGCTTGCAGCTTCTCGAGTGATGACGCCGCCTTTTTTGACAACTTTCTCATCGCCCACTTTGATGTCTTCAGCTGCATAGCGTCCTGCTATGCGGTTCGCGAATTTCAGACCGATATCCTCAGACTCGGCACGATATACGACGAAGCCAGGGTCTTCAAACTCACCCTCAACTGTGAAGACGTCTTGTGCGACATCGACCATACGACGAGTCAGGTATCCTGAGTCGGCTGTCTTGAGGGCTGTGTCGATGAGACCTTTACGTGAAGCACGGGTATCTACGAAGTATTCAAGCGGCGAGAAGCCGACTTTGTAGCTTGATTTGATCGGAAGCTCGATCTCACGACCTGTCGCGTCCACGACCATACCTTTCATACCGCCAGCAAGTTTGATGTTGCTGATATCGCCACGAGCACCAGAGTCAACCATGATAGACACAGATGTGTCCTGGCCAACAAGCTGACTTCGAAGTAGCTCAAGCACTCGTTCATCGATCTCGCGCCAGTTTTTGACAGTCAACTGATATCGCTCTTCTTCGGTGATAAAGCCCTGTTCGTACTGCTCGTTGATAGCAGCAGTCTTCTCGTCACCTTCATCGATCAATTTATCGAGACCATTGATATCGACATAATCATCCATGCCCGTCGACAAGCCAGAGCGAGTCGCTGCTTGGAATCCGAGGTCTTTCATATTGTCAGCGATGGTCGCCATGACATCTTCGCCGTATTTCTCGAAGATTTCAGCGAGTACACCTTTGAGTTTCTTTTTACCAAATACATCGTTTTGGTAAGCGAAATCTTCAGGCAAAATCTCATTGAACAATACTCGACCGAGCGTCGTGTCGCGCATCTCGCCTTTGACGGATACCACGATAGGAGACTGTAGTTTGATCTCGTCTTGGTCGTATGCGAACTCTGCTTCTGATACCGAAGAAAATCGTCGTGGGGTGCCTTGTGCCGATGGCTTGATATAGGTCAAGTAGTAACAACCAAGCACGATATCCTGGGTGATAGACAAGACCGGTTCACCATCTGCTGGTTTCAGCAAGTTGCGAGTTGCAGCCATAAGATCACGGGCTTCTTTTTGTGCTTCATCAGACAATGGCAAGTGCACGGCCATCTGGTCACCATCAAAGTCGGCATTGAAACCTGCGCAGACGAGAGGATGGAGCTGGATAGCTTTACCTTCGATAAGGCGCGGCTGGAATGCCAAGACGCTAAGGCGGTGAAGTGTTGGAGCGCGGTTGAGAAGTACGTACTTGTCTTTGATGACTTCATCAAGTGCATCCCAGACAGCAACGTCCCCAGACTCGATCATACGAGTAGCGCTTTTGATGTTGTGAGCCAGATCCTTTGCGATCAAGTTTCCGATGACAAACGGTTTAAACAACTCGAGTGCCATCATCTTCGGCAAACCACACTCCGTGATACGGAGCTCTGGACCAGATACGATAACCGAACGACCAGAGTAGTCGACACGCTTACCGAGCAGGTTCTGACGGAAACGGCCTTGCTTACCTTTGAGCATGTCACTGAGCGACTTCAGGCGGCGTCGATTGCCTGTCGCGCTGACTGCACGACCGGTTCGAGCGTTACTATTATCGACGAGAGCGTCGACAGCTTCTTGCAGCATGCGCATTTCATTACGACGGATGACCTCAGGTGCGTTGAGTTCGATCAGCTTCTTCAGTCGATTGTTGCGATTGATCACGCGACGATAGAGATCATTGAGGTCAGATGTTGCAAAACGCCCACCATTGAGCTGAACCATAGGTCGGAGGTCTGGCGGAATGACTGGTAAGACGGTGATGCACATGCTCGATGGCTCGATGCCTGCGCGGTGCATGCTTTCCAAAATCTTGAGCCGCTTCATAGCCTTTTTCTTGCGTTGGCCTTTGGTGTTTTCAACTTCTTCATTGAGCTGTTTGATGAGCTCTGGCAACTCGATCGTATCCAACATAGCTTTGAGTGCGGTACCACCCATGCCTACTTTGATGAGGTCTTGGACCTCTTCAGGCAAGTTACGGTACTCAGCTTCGCTGATAAGTCGGAATTGTTCGAGATTTTGGAGTTGTGTCTTGCGCTCATTGTAGCTATCCATGACTTCGCCGAGCTCTTTTGTCTGAGCTTCTGCAAGTGCTTTAGGATTCGCGTCCTCTTTTTCAGCTTCAGCTTTGTAGCGAGCTTCGATAGCTTCTTTGGCGTGTGCACTCTCGGCCTCGATATCTGCAAGCATTTGGTCACGCTTCTCGGTATTCACCGTCATGATGACGTATGATGCAAAGTAAGCAATACGCTCGAGGTTCTTGACTGTCATGCCAAGTAAAAGGCCGATCGCACTCGGTGTACCACGAAGGAACCAAATATGAGCGACAGGTGCGGCCAAACTAATATGACCCATGCGCTCTCGTCGGACGATCGAGCGTGTGACGAGCTCACCGTTTTTGTCGACGGCTGCTTCTCGGCTACGAAGGCCTTTGTATTTGGCATCATGTGGGTTGATATCTTTTTGTGGTCCAAAGATTTTTTCGCAGAACAAACCATCTCGCTCAGGCTTCTGAGTTCGGTAGTTGATAGTTTCTGGTTTGGTCACTTCACCGTACGACCAGTTCAATATATCTGTTGGACTGGCGACTGCGAGGCGTACTGCATCGAAATCAGCGATATTTGTACTGTGCGAAAACTTACGCATTATCGATGTCCTCCTCAATTTCGTTAGCTATTACGTCATCCGTCACATCATCTGGCAATCCAGAATCACCTGCGTCATCATCGAGTACGAAGTCATCGTTGACGATGCCCGCGCTGACACCAACTGCCTGTTGATCATCTGGCATATCGACACCTGCTGGGTGTGTTGCTTCATTGTGGATGTTTTCGGCGAGAAGTTTCTCGGCGTCTATCGCTGCTTGACCATGCTGGTCAACAAGATCGACTTTGAGGCTGAGGCCTTGAAGTTCCTTCACGAGCACGTTGAACGACTCAGGAACCTGCGGACCCTGAATATCAGTGCCTTTGATGATCGACTCATACGCCTTGGAGCGTCCGTATACATCGTCGGACTTGAGTGTCAGCATCTCTTGAAGTGTATATGCAGCACCGTATGCTTCGAGTGCCCATACCTCCATCTCTCCGAAGCGTTGACCACCGTTTTGCGCCTTACCACCGAGAGGTTGCTGTGTGACCATCGTGTATGGTCCAGTTGAGCGGGCATGAATCTTGTCTGCAATCATGTGATGCAGTTTGATCATGTACATGTTGCCGACTGTCGTTCGTTCAGCGAACGGTTCACCGGTACGGCCGTCATAGAGTTGTGCCTTACCATCGGTATCACGACCTGCTTCTGCGAGCAGCTCTTTGATCTTCTCAGTTGAGACGCCATTAAATGGTTCTGTGACAACTTTCATACCAAGAGCACGTGCAGCCATACCCAAGTGGGTTTCAAATAGCTGACCGATATTCATACGAGATGGCACACCAAGCGGGTTCAAAATGACATCAACTGGTGTCCCGTCAGCCAAGAATGGCATATCTTCTACTGGTAAAATTCGAGCGACGACACCTTTGTTTCCGTGACGTCCAGCAAGCTTATCGCCAACTTGGACTTTGCGCATCTGAGCGACAAACACCTGGATCTGCATGATGACACCAGCTTTGAGCTCATGACCATTTTCTCGAGAGAAAATTTTCACGCCCACGACCTTGCCATGCTTCCCGTTACTCATACGCTGAGAGGTGTCACGAACATCCTTAGCTTTTTCGCCAAAGATAGCGCGAAGCAGTCGCTCTTCACTTGAGAGCTCTTGTTCACCTTTTGGCGTGATTTTTCCGACGAGAATATCACCCGGATGCACCTCGGCACCGATGCGAACAATACCGTTCTCATCAAGATGTCGAAGGCTTTCTTCTGAGACATTTGGGATATCTGCAGTGACGACTTCAGGTCCAAGCTTGGTTTCGCGAACTTCAGTCATATAGTCGACGATGTGGATTGAGGTAAGCTCATCGTCCTGAACGATTCGTTGCGACAAGATGATGGAGTCTTCGTAGTTGTAACCACCCCATGGCATGAAGGCGACAATAAAGTCTTTGCCAAGTGCAAGCTCACCATTTTCAATCGACATACCATCGATCAAGACATCGCCTTTTTTGACCTTTTGGCCTGTTTCGACGACAACTTTCTGATTGATACATGAACCTTCGTTGCTTCGGATGAAGTGCATCGGCGTGTATTTGACATCGCCATTTTTGGTACGCAGGACTACTTCTCGTCCTTCGGCCTTGACTACCTCACCATCTGTTTCGGCATAGACTGCTTGGCCTGAGTTACGCGCAGTGACCTCTTCCATACCAGTACCGACGATTGGTGCTGTAGGACGAAGGAGTGGTACGGCCTGTTTCTGCATGTTCGAACCGGTCAGAGCACGGTCCACACGGTCCTTCTCGATGTATGGAACAAGCGCAGCAGTTGAGCCCAAAATCTGAAGATTGGAGGCGTCCATGTGCGTTACTTGGTCCGTATCAACCTGTCCAGGGCGGAGTTTGATACGAGCACTGACACGAGATTCGACAAAAGAGCCGTCATCTTTTAGCTGATTACCAGCTCCTGCGATGACAGCATTTTCTTCTGCTGCTGCATCGAGATACTCGATCTCGCCAGTTACTTTGCCTTTGACAACCTTGCGATATGGCGATTCGACAAATCCATATTCATTGATACGAGCATAACTACCGAGATTGAGCACGAGACCGATGTTTGGTCCTTCTGGTGTTTCTACGGCGCAGATTCGACCATAGTGTGTGGCGTGAGCGTCACGAACCTCAAATCCGGCTCGTTCTCGTGAGAGACCACCTGGACCAAGTGAGCTAAGACGTCGTTTGTGCGAGAGCTCAGAGATTGGGTTGGTCTGCTCCATGAACTGACTCAGCTGCGAGCTAGCAAAAAACTCTCGAACTGCTGCGACAATCGGTCGAGCATTGATGAGCTGGCCTGGTGTGACAGTTTCGATATCACTCATCGACATGCGATCTTTTGCATTGCGCTCCATGCGGAGGAGTCCGATACGGAATTGTCGCTGTACGAGTTCGCCAACGAGTTTGACGCGGCGATTAGCGAGACTGTCGATATCATCAGGTTCTTCTTGGGTATTATTCAGTCGGATGATTTCAGCAATGATCGCTTTGAGATCGTCGAGTCGCATAACTCGATTTTCTGTAGTATTTGGCACATCTAGTGCGAGTCGCTTGTTGATCTTATAACGACCGACTCGAGAGAAGTCGAAACGCTTGAAGTTGAAGAACATGTTTTCGATAAGGCTACGAGCGTTATCGACAGTTGCGAGATCACCAGGTCGGAGACGACGATAGACTTCGATCAAAGCATCGCTGTTACCTTTTGATGGATCCTTTTCGATAGTTGCGTTGATGTACGAGACTTCGCCGGTATCAACGTCTTTGAATAGTTCTGTGAGCGCAGTATTTGTGCTAACACCGAGCGCGCGGAGTAGCGTAGTGACCGGGATTTTGCGTCGTCGGTCGATTTTGACATACATAGCGCCATTGGATGAGGTCTCAAACTCCAACCATGCACCACGGCCAGGAATTACCTTCGCCCCGTAGAGCAAACGTGAACCGCTCGCCTCAGCAGTGAAAAATACTCCTGGGCTACGGATCAACTGAGACACGACTACACGATCAGCACCGTTGATAATGAATGTTCCGCGCTCTGTCATCCATGGATAATCACCGAGGTAGATCTCTTGGTCTTTGACTTCACCAGTGACTTTGTTGGTCAGCTCGATAGTTGCTTTGAGCGGAGCCTCATAACTGATGTTGTTTTCCCGCGCTTCCATTTCGCTTATTTTGGGGGCGTCGAAATGATATTGCTTAAAACGAAGCTCTAGTTTGGTACCCGTATAATCCTCGATAGGATTAACCTCAGCAAAAATCTCGCCCAAACCCTCTTCTACGAACCATTTGAAGCTTTGCAGCTGGTGCGTGATAAGGTTTGGCAACTCGAGACGGTCCTGAGTCTTAGTGAAATATTGGCGGGCTACTTTCTTAGTAGCCTGCCTACTCACAGTCTTGGCCATGTATTTCCCCTTATTGCCAGAGTGTCACCACCATTAGACGCTTCTCGCAGTAGCGTCTATGGAGCTCAGATGAACTCTATAGAGACTGATCAGGTCTCTAAATATCCAGATGGTGATTCTGGCTGCTTTATATTGTCTTCGGTCGCGCTATCGAAGGCTTCTAAGTCTCTCCCACTCGTTTGCCACCCTGATCTGTTCTGGCGCACAGCGAAATGACTTACTCTACTTCTTACGTACAATTTTGACGGAAATGATAATCAATGTCAAGCAATATTACAGGCCTACCACCAATATTTCGTGTTCAGTATTCGTAAGTATCGCTAACGATTTGCGATAACTTTGTCTACGAGACCATATGTCTTCGCTTCATCAGCGTCAAACCATCGGTCACGTTCCATATCGTCATGGATTTTACTGACTTTTTGACCGGTATTTTTAGCCATGATCTCTTCCATGCGGCGCTTCAACTTCGTCATTTGCTCGAGCGTAATTTCCATATCCGTGATTTGTCCTTGAGTGCCTGCGTGCGGCTGATGAATCATGACCTTGGAGTTGGGCAGTGCAAGTCGCTTACCTTTGGCACCGGAACTAAGTAAAAATGCTGCAGCACTTGCAGCCATACCGATAGCAACTGTATTCACATCTGATTTGATGTAATTCATGACGTCGTAGATGGCCAAAGAGTCATAGACACTACCACCGGGACTATTGATATACATGAAAATATCTTTCTTGGGGTCTTCGTACTCAAGATGCAAGAGTTGGGCTACGATGAGGTTTGCTGTGTGTTCGTTGACTTGATCGCCGAGGAATATGATTCGCTCTTTGAGCAATCGTGAATAGATATCGTAGGCGCGTTCGACTCGCCCATCTGATTCGATAACTGTTGGCACTAGTATAGAACTTTTCGGATCTTTCATATCACTACCATTTGTATTCATGAGATTCCCCTCTAATAATTGCACCAATCACTATATAGAATTAGCACTCTAATGTCTAGAGTGCTAATTCACTCGCGATGCTCGTTCATAGGAAGAGGCGAATCCTCCTCCTATCCCTCAGCTGAAGCTTCGGTGTTCTCCTCCCCACTTGAGACAATAACTCGAAATAAATTCGAGTTATTGTAATTTGTTTTAATTCTACGCAACTATTGATTCAGTATCACTCTCTTTGGTGTGTATACCGAAGAGTTCAGCTGCTCGTGCATCAACGATAAGCATGTCTAGCTCGTCGTCGCCTTCTCTATGAACGCAGGTTTGTAGAAGTGCTTTTACGGTTTCCGGTTCTATAACAAGTTGCTCTGTCTGTGATGGCGTTAGATTTCCGTTTTTATCAACTTTTTTTCTAACAGCTTCGAATACTGCCGATGCGATCGAGGCCTCGTACATTGTAGATCGGAGAGACAGGAGTTCAGTGGCGGCACGTATTTGTGATGGGGTTTCAAGAACTCCGCCTTGGATACGGTCATATTGGTCAAATAAAATATTCATATCTTGCTTTTAGCACAGATTGTAACCAGATGTAAAGCCTCGCAATAAACCGACGACTAAGATATTGGATTCACTCCAATATCTTAGATTCCTTTGGGGAGGAGAACACCGGAGCGCAGCGAAGGGATAAGAGGAGGATTCACCTCCTCTTATGAGTGAGTAGATTATGCTTTTGCATAATCTATGAGACGGGCAAGTGTTTTCTCGCTCATCATCTGGCTCATGATATTGCGACGAGCTTCGGATTTGTCGAGTTCGGCTTGCATCGCTGGGTCGGACGCATACTGTCCTTTGAGAAGCTGGATTCGGATTTCCAGTTCTTCTGGCGTGATCTCGATTTTCTCTTTTTCGGAGATCTCGCTCAGGACGATGCCGGTTTTGACTCGTCGTTCAGCTTCTGGTCGCAGTTCCTTCTCCTTGAGTTCTTCTTCATCTTTGTATCCAGCTTGGGTTAAGTACTCACTGATTGTCATGCCTCGGTAAACGAGATTCTGCTTGAAATCAACAAGTGCTCTTTCTAGTTGCTCCCTGACTAGGACTTCTGGAAGTGCGGCTTTACTTTTATCGACAATTTCGCTCAAGAGTTCGTTTTCATAGGTATTCTGAGCTCGCGATTGCTTCTCGTGCTCGAGTTGAGTTTTGATATCTTTACGAAGCTCAGCCACAGATTTGAACGGGCCAGACTTGGCGGCAAAGTCGGCGTCCACTTTAGGCAATACGACTTCTTGGACTTTATTGACTGTGACTGTGAAATCTACCTTGACTCCCGCGAGAGGCTTGTGTCCATAATCTTTCGGAAAGGTGACTTTAAACGTCTTCACTTCGCCTGCTTTCATACCGACAACATTCTCTTCAAACCCTGGGATAAACGTATTAGATCCAAGTACAAGCGGATATTCTTTGCCACTTGCTCCCGCAACCGCTTCACCTTTGGCGTCTTTACCATCAAAATCAATCATGACTTGATCGCCATCTTTGGATGCACGGTCGACATCTTTTTTCTCACTCATTCGAAGTCGGAGATTTTCGATAACGTCATCGACATCTTTGTCATCAACCGGTTCGACTTTAGGTGATTTTTTGATCTTCGTATAGTCTGGCAACGAGACACTACCAACCACCTGCACCACAGCCACGAACGAAAGAGTCGTAAATGGCACAAATGCACTCAGTGTGACATCAGGCCGATCGATCGGTTTAAGCTTTTCTTGGATCGCCGCATCCATGTAGAGACGGCTGATCGTATCTTCTAAAAATTCTGTTTGCAAGACATTTTGATCGACACTCTTCTCGACCATCGCTATCGGCGCTTTGCCTTTACGAAACCCGCCAACTTTCAGGTCTTTTGCGAGTCGCTGGAGTGTCTTCTGTTTGAAATGCTCGAGTTCATTGCTATCGGCTGTGATCTCTAGTTTGATTTCTGTCTCAGATGTATTGGTTCTCTTGATTTGCATGGCTTCCCATTATACACATCATCTGTTAACGAACAATAATATAAACAGATATAAAGAGGGCCGCAAAAAAAGCGACAAAACATATCACACTAAGATATGTGCGAAAATTCTGCTCATGCGGCACTGCATAGCCGACACTTCGGCCTATAAATATACCGACAAAAACGAGCGGTAGACTCAACACAAGAAGGAAGCTCGCGGCTACCCATTTCATAGGCTTTACTCGCTTCTTTCGTCCAATACCGTCTGAACGACTCTTTCGATACTAAGGCTTTGCTCAGTACCACTTTTTAGTTCTTTGAGCTTATATTGCTGCTCTTGTAACTCTCGGTCGCCTACGAAGAGTACATAGGGCACTCCTTGTTTCTCGGCAGACTGGATTTGTTTATCGAGTTTGCGCCCCGTGACGTCGACAGCTACTTTGACGCCTTCCTCACGCAGTATGGCAATTGGTTTTTGTGCCTGTATCAATACATCGCCGATAAGCACAACGTAGACCTGTACTTCACTCACGAGCTCTGGGAGTAGCTGATGACTCTCGAGGAAGTTTTGTAATGGCACGTCGCCCATGGCAAACCCGACACTCGAGACGGGCTCCACTCCGAACAATCCAACGAGTCCATCATATCGACCGCCACCAAACATTGAGCGGTTATTCTCCGGATCCGTATCAAATACTTCGAAGACGATGTCGGTGTAGTAATCAAATCCACGCATCAGCGTCAGATCGATAGGTGTATTTGTGATACCGACTTCTTTGAGCATGGCCTCGAGCTTCAGAAGATTAGCGAGCGACTCATTGCTTTTGAGCTCGTCGGGCATGTCTTCTAGTGATTTTGCTTTCAAGACATTGATGAGTTGCGAAGCTTTGTCATCGCCAACGAGCGCTTGGAGCTGAAGCTCAAACTCGGATGTCTCCATCTTCTGCATGCGGTCTGTGAGTCGTATGACAGCTCGTGCGCGCTCTTGATCGAGTCCAAGATATACTTGCAACAGATAGTCCACAAACTTGCGACTATTCAGCTTGATGTCATACATAGATGACTTCGCGCCATAATTCTTCAGAATTGCATCAACGATTTGAACCATCTCGAAGTCACCTTCGATTCCTGATACTCCAAATAGATCAACGTTGAGTTGCCAAAATTCACGAAGTCGACCACGTTGCGGCCGCTCATAACGCCAGAGATTGGGTATGCTGTACCAACGAGCTGGATATGCCAACTCCTGACGCCGTGCAGCTACCATACGGCTAACTGATGGTGTCATCTCGGTGCGGATCGTCACGCTGCGGCCACCACGGTCTTCGAAAGTATAGGTTTGTTCATTGACAATCTCGTCGCTTGTTTTCGAAGCGTAGATCTCTGTCGGTTCGAGAATCGGTGCATCATATTCCTGATAGCCAAAAGATTCACACACTTCACGGATTTTGCCGAACATGTATTTTTGGATGCGCTTGTCTTCTGGATAGAAGTCCCTCGCACCTTTATAGGGTTGTGTAGATAAACTCATACTGTCTCCATCTTATCTTAAAAGTTACAAAAAAGAATATAAAAAGCCGGCGCAGGGCCGGCTTTTCTAGACAATAGAAAACTTACCTGGCACTGCCCGGCGAGATATGGAGATGATGGATGTTTTGTACTGCGTACATACTGATACTATAACACGATGCACATAATATGTCTATCATGCTTACGTCTACCCCGTTTTCTTGAATAGGTCGCTGATAATCTCTTCCAATGGAACAGACTGTATAGTGATGTCCGCTACTTTGAATGTGGCAAAGATCCTCTGGATCGACTCCAGATAATCTTTCTGTTTGATCTTCAACTGTGCGACAGAATCCTGAAACGAAACCACTTTTCCAAACTCTCTCAGTAGCGCAGGATCGATATCGTCTTCGAAAACAACACGCACATACTTGTACCCACCATGATCCTTCGCAAGCCTCCCCATGCTCCCGTCATAGCCGACACTTCCTTTATTGATCACTATGACCCTCTCGCACACTTCCTCGATATCATCCATGTCATGACTGGTGAGGAGCAAAGTTTTACCTTGCTCCTTGTGCAGTTGTCTCAAAAAAGCGCGTACTTCGCGTTTCGCATCGATATCCAGACCGATAGTTGGCTCGTCGAGGAAGAGTATTTCTGGATCATGAAGAATCGAACCGATGAGTTCCATTTTCATCCGTTCCCCTAGACTCAAACGTCGGATCTGCGTATTCATGACATGCTCAACTCGGAGAAGTTTGGTGAGCCTTTTGACTCGCTCGTCATATTGATCACTTGGTATCTCGTAGATATGCCGTAAGAAGACAAATGACTGCGCAGCTGATAAATCCCAGTTCAATCCTGCTTTATTACCCATGACTAAGCCTATACGTTTCAAGAACTCGGTTTTCCTATCTTGAGGAGTGAAACCAAGCACTCGTACATCACCCGTCGACGGATAGATGAGACCGGTCAACATCTTGATCGTGGTCGTTTTTCCTGCACCGTTCGGTCCTAAGAAAGCGACACTTTCGCCTGCTTTGATAGCAAGATTTACGTCACGTACTGCATGAACTTCTTTCCAATCAGGTCGCCAGATACCTGTGATTAAATTCTTATTTGTTCTTGCACGAAATGATTTGCCCAACTGGTGTGTATCAATAATATTCATGATGATGCTGATGTATATCGTTTAAGACTAGCGCGCCATAGTCGTCGTTGCAAGAAATAAGCCAAGCTAAGCGCCATAATAGCCCAGGGCAGAACGTTCATAATTGATAGTTTGCCTATCATTATGGCAGTACTGACATTGGCAACTAGAAAACCTGGCATAAAGAATATGAGGAACTTTCGAAGCGGCCCTTGGATTGCAGATTCCGGATACTCAGTACCACCTCCATTTACGCCCCATATTGCAAGTTTAAGAAAGGGATTGCCGCCACTTTCCTGCCAAAACGCGAGCAAAGCTGTGGTGAAGAGATACAGTAAATCCAAAACAAAGCCCAATAAGAGAATTATCATTCCTAGGACTACGTTTCGCAAAGTTATATGGAGACTCCCCCAATTGATATCCCATATGACGAGCAATATCGCTACCCCGTCCCGTACCATATAAACTGGGCTAAAGCTATTTATCAACAGATATAGCTTCCGTGGCAATGGTTTCAGCAACACAAGATCCCAACTGCCATCATTAATCATAATCGATAGCGCACCCAGTGAATCGCTAAACGGACCTACAGCATAAAGCGAAAGCTGCAGCAATAACATGATGAGTAATATGTCGTTCAAAGTGTATCCAGCTACAGTCCCTATCTCGCGGAATGTGAGATGCAAGACTACGAGATATGAAAGTGTATAGAAAATTGTCGAAAAAAAGTTTGCCCAATTTTCACCAAAATATGCAAGGTTTTGCTTGGTGTTATACGAAATGATAGCTAGAACTAACTTTAAGTTTTTTCTCATGTCAGATACCTACCGCCTCATATGAACGAAGCCCTCTCTTCCAGAAACGGAGACTGAGGTAAAAAATAGGCAGTGCCCATAACGTACCAAGCATCACGAGTCGTGAAGGTACTTCAACTCCCTGAAGCAATCGCACAGGTAAGTAGTATGTTGAAGCTGATGGCAATACTTCCAAAACCTTAACAACAGGGGCGGAAAGCAAAAATAATGGCACCCATTCTCCGCGGAAAACGCGGAGTACGTGAAGCAGAACATTTCTAAGTGATTTACCTTCTGTCGTATAGAACGTCAATGTTGAGAAAAATATGTTAAATGACAGATTGAGAATAAAAGCATTGACGAGCGCCACCCCTATGATCGCAGCTCTTGTAAGCGTCATGTGTGCGAATAACCCCTGGCTCATCACGATGCCGATAATCAGCAGAACTACTGACCATATTTGTCCCATGACATACCCTGGCATTGTTTTCGCATACAACTGAACTAATGGACTACCGGGACGCGACAAAAGATAGTTCAATTGCCCAGTTTTAATATGCTTAGTAGACACAGACGACATCTGAGCATCACACAAGAAAAAGGCATAGAGAAACTCCGCTATGAAAAAGTAACTGATTATTTCACTAAGGGGTGTGGAGGATAGATTGCTGTGACGTACAACAATCGACCAGAACAGAATTCTAAAACCTAATCCCCAGATATAATGTAAAAGCGATCCGAAAAGCGTAAGAGGATAGCGAGTCAAAATTTTGAGCTGATACCACCAAGAGATCCAAACAAGACGGTTAAACCGCCGCACGTCAGCAAAATACATACTGCTTATTCTAGCATTGAATACTCATAGCTGGGTGATAAATGTTCGAACAGCTTCCTCTGCTAGTCGTTGACGATTCGAGAAGTTTTCGTCTGTAATGCCCAACCCAGTATCTGCTTGGTGGTCAGTGAGGAATTTCTGATGATCCTCTGACCAAGATTTTACGTACTCTTCTGGTGGATGGTATTCTTTCGCATTTTGTAGCTTCGCGATAAATTCATCGCTTAGATCCATCGATATGACGAATACTCTATAGCCCTTTTCTTCGGCCAACTTCTTTATATCATCCATTCGGCGATCGACACTCGTATCGTAGATAAAACTAGACTTCTTGTCGAAAAGGATGTCAGCTCGTTCATCTCGTAGAGCTTCAAACTTCTCTTGGTTGAGGTAAGCTTCAAGCGTGTCTTCGTGTACTTCGACACGGATGACATTATTACTAAGTACTGGTAGGTCAAACACGAGCGACAATCGCATGGCGATTGCACTTTTACCCGACCCTGGAACTCCTGCAAATGTGACGAGAAATGGTTTACGATTCATGTATGTGATTATACAACTATTGACAATGGACCATAAACCAAGCTAAATAGTAAAAATCTAATTTGAAGGTACACCATGAGTCAAGGACAAATAAGCACAAAGGAGATTATCGATACCTCACTCGCACAAGACCTCACGACTCGGGAAGGATTCAGAACATATCTCAAAAATGGACCCGACAGACCGCAGTCAAACCTGAGACGCATGCATCGCGAAAGAGCTGGTATTATAAGTGGCCGCGCTTCTCATATCTGGGAAGCGATGGTACGCAGAGCTGAAGAACTGGTCGACACATCTCCAGAAACTAAAGAGCTGGTGCATGACGCATTTCCTAACCTAGGTTCCTCGGGATATACAATTGGCTTAAAGGTCGCAGACATAGATCTAGACGATGCGGCTGATTACAGAACTTTTTCAAAAGCCGAGATTGAAGACAGATCATCAAGAACAACTATACCGTGCGATACCTGCCGGCGATTAGAGTTAGAGTAACAAAAAACGCATATACTACTTACTAAAATGGTGCGGATGATAGGACTCGAACCTACACACCTTGCGGTACTAGCTCCTAAGGCTAGCGTGTCTACCAATTTCACCACATCCGCACATAGGTACCCCAACAAAGAAGTGCCAGTATTTGCTATCCAGCGGATCGCCACCCACCGTAATGCAGAACTATTGTAGTCTACCTCTGTTAAAATGCAAAATAAAAAGACCGTTAACGGCCTTCTAGTCGGTAGAAGACCAGTGCCGCGTCACCATAACTTCGATTGTCCACCACAACAACCCCTTGTATACCCGACACGTGGTCTCTACCTGGTTGGGATAGTACCATAACGCTCGTGTTTTTCATATGTTTCACGAGCTTTGAAACTGTGGATAACTGCATGTTGTCGTACGGTGGGTCGCACAAAATCAGATCGAACTTTTCATCAGGATGTTGATCTGACCACACTCCTGCGCTCATCTGGTGAAATTCAAACTTATCAGCAAGATCTTCGTGGGGTGCACGGAATAATGCTTTGGCTGCCTCTCTGACTGCATGTGCAGCTTGTTTATCGCGATCAAGCGCGACGACATACTCCGCCCCACGACTCAACGCTTCGAATGCTAGTGCGCCACTTCCACTAAACGCATCCAATACCCGCAAGCCTTCGATATCGCCAAGGATTCCGAAAAGCCCGCCCATAACTCGCGTACTCATCGGATGAGTTCTATTGCCTTTCGGCGCTTCAAATATTCTTCCAGATAATTGTCCAGCTATGATCCGCATCAGTTTAGATTTGTGACAGCCCTGAGACGCTGCACATGCTCCTTTAATATTGGGAATTGTAGCAAATCTTCCTGACGATCGATGAATTCTTGAGCAGCCTTTCGAGCTGCGGCAATAAGCTTGGTATCCGTCAACTTGGCAATACGAAGGTCCAATATGCCCGACTGTCGTGTGCCATAGATAGCGCCAGGCCCCCGTAGCTCGAGATCAAACTCAGCCAGTCGAAATCCATCAGTCGATGATTCCAGAGCTCGCAGACGTTGGCTCGGTTCTTTGCTGTTGCTCGGTACCAAGAAACAATACGCTTGATGAGAGCTCCTCCCTACTCTGCCACGCAACTGATGAAGCTGCGCCAGGCCAAACCGTTCTGCGCCCTCTATCAGCATCACCGAGGCATTGGGTATATTTACTCCGACCTCTATGACAGTCGTTGCGATCAAGATATCGAGTTCATGACGAGCGAATGAAGCGATGATCTGTTCTTTTTCATCACTTTTCAGCTTTCCATGCAACAATCCTATCCGTCGATGCTTGAAAATGGTTTTCTGGAGTTTCTCGTACTCTTGTTCGACACTTGTCACCCCAAGATTATCGGATTCACTGATCAATGGACACACAACAAATACTTGCCGGCCAGCTTCTATCTGTTCATCGATTTGTTTATAGAGTTGTGATCGAGAGTTGGGTGAATGTATTTCGGTTTTCACTGGTTTACGTCCTGGCGGTAGCTCGTCGATGACAGATATATCGAGCTCGCCATAAAGAGTCAATGCCAACGTTCGTGGGATAGGCGTCGCTGTCATACTGAGGACATGCGGCATGTGCCCAGCTTTTGCTTGTAATTTTTTGCGTTGATCCACACCAAATCGATGTTGCTCGTCGATGATGACCAGCCCTAGTTTGTGCATGTCTACATCTTCTTCAATCAACGCGTGCGTACCCACGACAAGTCGTGTAGCACCAGACTTGACGGCATCTTTTATCCGAGTTTTGTCTGGAGATTTGATGCCACTCACCAGCAGCTCAGCTTTGAGCGGGAGTGGGTGAAAGTTTTGAAATATAGCATTGAGTGTTTCTTGATGTTGTCGAGCGAGAATTTCAGTCGGCGCCATGAGCGACACTTGATAGCCTGCAGCGATCGTTTCTATAGCTGCCATAGCAGCCACGATAGTTTTGCCAGATCCAACATCACCTTCGACAAGGCGATTCATGGGCTGTGTTTTTTCCAAATCTTTGAAAATCTGCCACGCAACCCGCCGTTGTGCATCAGTCAAAGGAAATGGTAGTGACGATACGAATTCTTTGATCAACGCTTCATCGAAGGGAATAGTCAATGAATGTTCTGTATAGAGTTCGTATTTGTTGAGCAAACTTGCGAGCGTGAGATAGAAAACTTCCTCAAAACCTAATCTTGCTCGAGCTCGTGCAAGATCCTCGACGTCCTTGGGAAAATGAACCGCGAACACAGCTTGCGCTCGAGGCATCAGGCGAAATGTCACCATTAACCAGTCTGGCATACTCTCTGGAAGTGAATCTATCAATGGGGCCAATTCGCGTATAAGTTTGCGAATCACATGAGATTTGAGCCCTATCGTCTCTCTATAGACCGGTATGACGCGTGCTGTGTTGGTCGGGAAACTACTCACCAATTCCATCGATGGATTCATCAAGACAAATCGTCTGTTTGAAAGCTCAAAATTGCCTGACAGGAAATACTCAGCATCTTTCTTGATGGCCGTGGCTCGATACGGTTGATTGAACCATACGACTCTGAGAGATCCGGTCTCGTCACTAATGATCGCCTCAGTGATATGTAGACCGCGACGCACATACCTTCCTGCTACTTGCGTGACGCGACCCTGGACAGATACTTGACCTTGTTTTATCTGACCAATCGGTATGAGCTCAGAGTAGTCTTCGTATTTGCGCGGAAAATTGAGCAGAAGATCCTCAACTGTTTCCAACTTCAGCGTTTTTAGCTTCTCAGCAACAGCTGGACCTACTCCTTTTACATGTTGCAGCGGAGATCGCAAATCCATGTATATATTGTAGTCTTATTCGACTGTCACGCGCACAAAACGTCGTTTACCTACCTGGACGACATCATTGTTCTGGATAGTTATATTCTCTGTCGTGACTGGTTTTTGGTTGAGCTTAACACCACCTTGCTCGAAAAGTCGGCGTGCCTCAGATTTACTTTCAGCTAGATGCAGTGTCGTAAGTAAATCTGCTACATCCCAGTCCGCTTCAGAAAGTTCAACCTCAGGAATGTCGGTCGGCATCTCGCCGTCACTAAATTGAGCAAGCCACCCCGCCTGTACTCTGTCAGCAGTTTCAGTATCATGGAGCTCCTGAACGACTTGATGTGCCATCAAGAGCTTGATATCTCGCGGGTTAGCTCCTTGTTTGAGTTTCATCTCTTGTTCGGCGACTTGATTTAGAGGCATATCGGTCACATGGGTCAGATAGTCGATGATGAGATCGTCTTGGAGCGCCATGAGCTTTCCGAATTTGTCTTCAGGCATATCATCCAACCACACACAGTTCCCGCTGGATTTACTCATTTGCTTCCCGTCAGTTCCCATGATCATCGGCGTCTCGAGCACCCACTTATCTTTGCCCTTCATCTTCTGCATGAGTTCACGACCTACAAGCATATTGAACTCTTGGTCAGTACCACCTATTTCCAGATCCACATCCATCACAACAGAATCATAGCCCTGGAGCATAGGGTACATAGTCTCGTGATACCAGACTGTATTGCCATGGTCCAATCGTCTCGTAAACGAATCCCGTTTGAATAGTTGTATCGCTGATAGGTTTGAAGCAACATTGATGATGTCTGCCAAATTCATCTTTGTTAACCAATCGCCGTTTTGCTTGATAGTTACCAGACTGAAGTCCACTAAACCCTCAGCTTGTCGCTTCCAGTTTTTGATATTTTCGTCGATCTGATCTTGGGTAATATGCGGACGAGCCTCGTCTCTCAGGCTTGGGTCGCCAGCAAGGACTGTTCCTGTTCCGAACAAAAAGATCACTTCATGGCCTGCACGCGCAAAATCCATGAGTTTTTTCATACCCACAGCATGACCGAGGTGTAGACGAGCGCCAGTCGGATCAAAACCTTGATACAAGCGGATTTTCCGCTGGCTCATAAGTTTTTCAAGACTCGCTTGATCAGGCAGCACTTTTGCTACACGACGGCTGAAAATATTATCGTTTGTCATGATTTTCCTCTTTAGTACATAGTATATAGAACCTTAGCTACAATCCAAGCGGAATGGTATACTGAATCCAAGCGAAGGGTATAATGAGGTGGTATGAAACGAATAAATTTTGACACGTTAAAGGGTAGTTTGAAGCGTACAAAACAACGTAAGCCAGTCTCTATCAAGAAAGCGACATCAGTTCCTAAGATGTCGACTCCTGTAAATCAAAAGGCGTTGCTACAACGACGCAAGTCGCGCAAAGATGCCAAATTCAAACGAAAGGCTGAGTTTTTAGCAAGCCTGCCTAAATCTCGTGTAAAACGAATCCTCTATCGCCTAGAGCCCAAACGCCTCGCATCATTTCTTTTCAGTCGTGATGGCGCTATCTTCATGCTCAAAGCAGCAGGTCTGGGTGTCGCAGCAGTTGTCCTACTCACCGTCATCGTCTTCACATATTACAGGCAGAGTCTACCCTCCGATATCAACGGCGAGCTCGCTAAGGTCAAACAAACGACCAAATTTTACGACCGCACTGGCAAAATCCTCCTCTATGAAGCGTACGGCGATCAGAATAGAACTGTGGTACCAATCGATCAGATGTCATTCAATATTCAGAAGGCCACGATCGCCCTCGAGGACAAAAACTTTTACAAACACGGTGGATTTGATCCCAAAGGCGTACTGAGAGCGTTCATCAACAATATCACTGGTCGTGGCGACCAACAGGGTGGGTCCACATTGACACAACAGTTTGTAAAGAACCTGCTCTTCACCGATACCAAATATGAGCGTTCATATACACGGAAAATTAAAGAGCTCATATTGTCGATCGAGCTAGAGAGGCAATACAGCAAGGATCAGATTTTGGCTTTTTATCTGAATCAGATTCCATATGGTCCCACAGAATACGGCATCGAAGCAGCTTCTAAGAGCTATTTCAATAAAGACGCCAAGGATCTGACTGTCGATGAAGCCGCTATGCTTGCTTCCATCCCGCAGCAACCACCTGCATTCAACCCCTATCGTGAAGCCAACAAAGACCGTCTACGCACCAAGCAACTCAGAGTCATCGACCTCATGCAAGAGCAAGGCTATATCAAAAAAGATGAGGCTGACGCCGCTAAGAAAGTTGATACATTTGCCAAGATAGTTCCGCTCGACCAGAAGAGTCGTTATACCACTGGCAATAAAGTCCCTCACTTCATGGACGAAGTCGAGGATCAACTCGTCGACCAACTCGGTAAAGGTACTGTCTATGAGGGCGGTCTCAAAGTTATCACGACCGTGGATATGCGCTTGCAAAACATTGCCCTTGATTCCATGAATGCATCTATGCGACTGATCGAAGCGCAAGGCGCAGATGACGCCAATATCGTCGCGATCGACAACACGACAGGTCAAGTCCTCGCATATGTCGGAAGTCGTGATTATAACTATCCAGGCTTTGGCAATGTAGATACCTTGCAATCACTCTTGCAGCCAGGTTCAAGCATCAAGCCGTTCGACTACGCCGAGCTCTTCAAAGACCGTCCTGGACAAGATTACGCACCAGGCACCATCATGAAAGACGAGCCAATTGATATCAACGGCTATAAACCAGGTAACTCTGATGGTACATACAAAGGCAGCATGACTATCCGGACTGCGCTTGGTCAATCTCGAAACACGACAGCTATCAAGGCTGCGTACATCTCCGGCATGGACAACATCATAAATCTTGCTCACGAAATGGGAGACAAAACATTCTGTACACGAGATGAGTGTGGACTCTCTGCTGCTATCGGTGGCGCCCGAGTTGTCCCCGTAGAACACGCCAACGCGTTCGCCTCACTTGCTCGTGGTGGCGTCTACAAAGATGTCACGTATGTACTCAAAGTCGAAAACGCCTCAGGCAAAACTATCAAAGAATGGAAAGATGATGGTGGTAAGCCGGTACTCAATGGTGAGGTGGCATATCTTATCTCCGATATCCTCTCCGATGACAGTGCTCGTGCCGGCTTATTCGGACGCAACTCTATCGGGTTCAATGTCCCAGGCGTCAAAGTTGCCGCCAAGTCAGGTACGACAGATGATGGCACGCCTCAATCACGCGCGAAAGACAGTTGGTTGATGGGTTACAGCTCTAAGATCACTGTAGGCACATGGGTAGGCAACCACGACGGCCGCCCGCTACTCAATGGGTATCACACTGCTGGCGGCACGTTATTTGGCAAGTTCATGGAACGAGCCCACAAAGAAGTCCTAGCTGCTGACGGTACATGGAAAACGGGCGACTGGCTCGCAAGACCAGCTGGCATCAAGACACTCACTGTAGGTGGCAGAACTGACATCTATCCATCATGGTACTCGGTACCCAAAAACGGCAAAGACTATACGATGGATAAAGTTTCTAAGAAAAAGGCCACGGACTGTACGCCTGATCTAGCCAAAGAAACCATCACGTCAGTCTTGTACACTGATGCCGTAACCAAAAAAGACACTGAAGAGTCGCCGGAAGGATACGACATAACAAAGGATGACGACGTGCACCACTGTTCCGATGCGAAACCTTCAGTATCCCTGACCTCTGATGATATGGGTGGAGGCGTCTATCGTCTCACCGCGAACTATACTTCGGGAAGCAACGACCTCACGACTGCAGACTTCTATGTCAACGACAGTAAGGTCTACTCTACCCCTATCAGTGGAAATGGTACGGTGAGTTACGATTACACATCGAGTGGTGGCGGATCGCTCAATTTCAAAGTACAAGTTATAGACAAAGTATTCTACGACGCAACCGACACGGCATCAGGCCTGTCGGCAGGATCACTAAGCCCGTCCGCGTCGAAAAGCGGCAACACAATAACGGTCGATTACAACTCAGTCAGTTCTGCCCATAGCTATCGAGTAACCTTCTCTAATACATCCAACGGCGGGAGTTATTCACCCGTCGACGCCGACGGCACAAGCCCCTATGTCGTCAACGCCAACACCGTAAAAGCAGCACCATCACTTCTCTGCGGCGCATCATGTTCAGTCAATGTGTCGGTGACAGCGTATTCCGGCAACAACGGCAATGGATCATCCATCACTTCCTCGCCAGCAAGCGGCTCACCGATAAGTCTCTAGCGTAATCACAAAAAACTTTAGACGCTTGCTTTGGTCTTCTGCGAGAGATGTTTCTTTGATTGGATTGTACGGGGCTTCATCTCATGCACTGGATGTGCGAATAGCATCTTGCCTGCCACGGTTTGGAAGGTTCGATCAATCTCTATATCAATAGACCTGCCAATGGCATGAAAAGCTCGATCGACAACCACCATCGTGCCGTCTTCTAGATATCCGACACCTTGATCACGCCCTTCTCCGCGTTGGATAATTTTCACTTCGCGCCTCTCGCCCGGGAGTACGACTGGTCGCATGCTTTGCGCCAGTTCATTGACGTTGAGTACAGTGACGCCCGCTATGGCCGCTACCTTCCCGAGATTGAAGTCTGTCGTATACAGCTGAGCGTTTAGTTTCTTGGCAAGCGCTACCAACTTATCATCCACTTCTTGTATATGCGTGAAATCACTCCCATCGACGATGACATCGCATTGATTGGAGTCTTGAAGCTCTCTCACGATCTCCAAACCAAATCGAGCACGTTCGCGCTTATGACTGTCGCCGCCATCTGCTAGTCCTTGCAGCTCACGTATGACAAAACTAGGGATCACTAACTGCTCTGGCATAAATCCATTTCGCACGAGTTCGACGATCCGTCCATCGATGAGCGCACACGTATCAACTACAACGATGCGGTGTTTGGATGATTTTTTTGGTTGCTGCGGTTTTGCCCCAAAAACCTTGGCGCCGATAATAACGGTGACCCCAAGTGTTATGTATTGGATGGCTTCATTCATATTTATGTATTCCTTAATCTTTTTCTAGAAATGTATTGAGTGCTTCTCGTACTGACGATACTGATGTCAGGAATGCACTTTTTTTGCTACTTTTGGGCCCAAGAGCACCATCAAAACCGAGTTTCTTAGCTTCATCGATTCTTCGCTCAATCATTGGGACATGACGCACCTCGCCACTCAGACCCACTTCGCCGAAGACGACAACATTTTTCTTGAGCATCATGCCCTTGGCAGCCGAAGCGATCGCCATACAAACTGCGAGATCGGCTGCTGGCTCGGTTATTCGTATACCACCCACTATATTGACATAGACATCCATCTCACTCAAGTTGAGCTTCGTACGACGCGTGAGCATCGCTATCAGCAATGTTACGCGATTGAGGTCAATTCCTGATGCCGCTCTCTTGGGATAGCCAAACGATGTTGGCGAGACCAGTGCCTGCACCTCCACGAGAATTGGTCGCGTACCTTCCATAGTCGCCATGACGATAGAGCCGTCGCTCATTTGCCGTTCTGCCAACAAAGCCGCTGAAGGATTGGACACAGGCATCATACCCTTCTCGGTCATTTCGAAGATACCAGCTTCATTGGTCGAGCCGAAGCGGTTTTTGATAGCTCGAAGCAGCTTAAACCCACCATATCTATCCCCCTCTAGATTCAAAACAACATCCACGAGATGCTCCAGAACCTTCGGCCCGGCTATGGCGCCTTCTTTTGTCACATGCCCAACTAGTATAAGTGCCGTCTTGCTATTTTTGGCGGCGAGTGTGAGCAACTGCGTGCTATTTGTTATCTGACTGACAGAGCCTGCTGCAGAGGATATAGCGCCGATAGTTATTGTCTGGATCGAATCAACGATGACGAGGTCATAGGTGGCCTCTGCGATTGTCGCAGCTATATCATCTGCACTGTTTGAGGTTACAAGTGACAACTTAGCTGCATTCGTGCCCAATCTGTTACTGCGTAGTTTGACTTGAGCGATCGACTCTTCACCACTCACATAGAGTACGTCGTGATGTTCGCCGATAGCTGCCGCAACCTGTAAAAGAATCGTCGATTTCCCAATACCAGGTTGCCCTGCTATGAGATTGACGCTTGCTTTGACGAATCCGCCCCCCAGTACTTGATCAATTTCTGGTATGTTTGTCGGCAATCTTCCTGCATCTTCCGTCGTATCAACATCTTTGATATGTGCTGCCTTCAGACCTCTGCCGGAGCTCGTCAGTGCGCTTGCAACATCGAGCTGTTCGCTTATTGTATTCCACTCACCACAACTCGAGCATTTCCCTGCCCAACGTGTATAGACCGCACCACAATTCGCACACACATACTGAATACTTGCTTTTTTCGCCATTAATTTATTCTAGCATTAGTAAGATTATTTTGATTCGAGAGGTTGATATTTGCTGTCGATCGTCTGAGTCAATTCTTTTTGGGTGACCACGATTGCATTGCGCTCTTTGACGATTGCATTGTATTGATTGATAAGTGAGTTGAGCGTATTTACGCCTGCGTTGAAAGCTCTCACTTTACTATTGAACAACGGTACTTGCGTATTGTACTGTGCATACCTCTTTTGGTTGAGATTATCGTCCATCGATGCTCGCATAGTATTGAGTGAGGCACGTTGCTGTTCAAGTGATGTTTGTTGTAAATCGATCTGAGCTTTGAGACTCTCGATTTGCGTGTCATACAAAGCAACTTTCTTTTGTAAGTCAGTAAACACCGACTCATACTGATCACTCAGTCGAACGACCAGACTTCGATCAGTAAAATACTTCTTGTAGTGAGCTTCCAGATCAGGTCCGATATTCTTGACTTCTGTTCCCAATATCGAATGAAGTTCATTCGGAACGGACGAGGGGTCATCTTTCTGATACGTTGCAACAAGACTTTTGAGATGATCATCCGTAGACGCGGCATACGCTGCCATGACGAGCGTATCTATTCGATCACGCTCGCGTTTGGACATGCGCGCATACACAGCATGCAGGGTCTCGTGCGCTATGGTTACTTCTTCTACACCACTTAAACGTGGGTCATCAACCTTCAGTATATATACTCGGCTACCCGTATAGCACCCGAGCACAATAGTCTTTTCTTCGACAGGGCAATCGTTGTTGAAGCTCGATTTTTCGTCTATTTGCGGCTTGCTAGCGAAAAGGATTCGTTGACTAGAGGAGGATAGACCAGCACGACTCACAAGCCCTGCGACAGCACTGGACGGCTGGTAGTTCCGTGTGACTATCCAGTCATGGACCGCATAGCGATTGGTGATCACGACAAAGCCTATGGCTATAATTGCCACGGACAATACACCCGACACAACCCGCTTTGTCACACGACTCATTACCTACTGAGTATACACTGCTTATGACTATTCACTGACGAGTTTGAACGAGAGTTTGTCACTCTTAGCATCGACGGCGATTGTATCGCCTTTTTTATAGGTTCCTGACAATAGGCCATCAGCGATTTCGTCTTCGAGTTTGTCTTGTATGATACGGCGCAGTGGTCGGACGCCATTCTGCGCGTCGTACCCATGATCAATCAGATAGCGCTTGACGCTTGGTGTGACATGGAGTGCCAGACCTGTCTTGCGTAAACGGTCACTAAGTTCTTTGAGCTGAAGCTCGAGAATACTTTCGGCATTTTTCTTAGTCAATGCGCGGAAAACGATGATTTTGTCAATACGGTTTATGAGCTCTGGGCGCATCAACTTCTTCACCTCATCCATTACCTTGTCGGTATTCGTGTTGTGCATGGATTCAAGATCTTTGGCATCATCTTTGGTTGTCGCACTGAAGCCGAGCGTGGCTTCTTTCTGAAGTTTCTGTGCTCCGATGTTGCTAGTCATGATGATGACTGTATTCGTGAAATCAACACGACGGCCTTTAGCATCTGTGAGGTATCCGTCTTCAAGCATCTGCAGAAGGATGTTGAATACTTCAGGATGAGCTTTTTCGATTTCATCGAAAAGTACAAGCGAATACGGTTGTCGTCTGACTTTTTCTGTCAACTGACCTGCATCTTCATAGCCGACATAGCCAGCTGGAGCCCCAACAAGACGCGACACAGTGTGGCGCTCACCAAACTCACTCATATCAATTTTGACAAGAGATTTCTCACTACCAAAATATTCACGAGCCAGGACTCGTGCCAGCTCTGTTTTACCGACACCAGTAGGTCCGAGAAATATAAACGAACCAATCGGACGACGCGCATCACTGATACCTGAACGGTTTCGACGAATCGCACGCGCCACGGCCGCGACAGCTTCATCCTGACCCATGACATGTGCTCCTAAAAGTTTTTCGAGTCCCAATAGAGCCTTGGCTTCTGTCTTCACAACTTTCGACACCGGCACGCCAGTCATCGTAGCGACAACATGCGCAATGTCATCACTCGTCAAAGCAAGGTCAGTCGTCTCACTTTCCGATGTTTTCAGTGCTTCGAGTTGCTTATTGATCTGACTCATGCGAGTTTTGTATTTCGCAGCCTTTTCGTAGTCCTCGGCATCAACAGCTTCTTCCATGCGAGCCGTGACACTTCGGAGTTCCTTTTGAAGTTTGCGTTGTTCGGGTTTTACTTTATGGCGCTCAATCCGTACATGAGATGCCGCCTCATCGATCAGGTCGATGGCTTTATCAGGCATGTAACGGTCATTGACATACCGTTTTGCCATCAATACAGCATCTTCGATGACTTCATCCGAGATCTTCACACCGTGATGCGACTCATATTGCTTCTTAAGCCCTTTGAGAATGGCAATTGTCTCCTGAACAGTAGTCTCAGGGACGACAACGGGCTGAAAACGACGTTCCAGGGCGACATCTTTCTCTACATATTTGCGATACTCGTCCATAGTGGTCGCCCCGATGACGCGCATCTTGCCACGAGCCAGCGCAGGTTTGAGTATGTTGCCAGCATCGATAGAACCTTCGGCCGCTCCAGCACCCACGATTAAGTGTAGCTCGTCGATAAACACGATGATATTGGGGTCGCTGACGATTTCATCCATGACTTTTTTGAGACGTTCTTCAAATTCGCCACGATATTTCGTACCCGCCACCATGCCAGCAAGATCCAACATCACGACGCGTTTCTCCAATAACACATCAGGCACATCCTCTTGAACAATACGTTGCGCGAGTCCCTCGACGATGGCTGTTTTACCGACCCCAGGTTCACCGATGAGCACTGGATTGTTTTTTGTACGTCGACCTAGAATTGTCACCATTCGTTTGATCTGAGGTTCACGACCGACAACAGGATCGAGTTCACCCATGCGAGCTTTTTCAGTCAGGTCAGTGCCAAAATAGTCGAGTGCACTACCACGCTTCTTGCCTTTGCGCTTTGTACGAGTCGAACTTTCATCATCATCTTGTTGTCGATTGAGATACTGCTCCAATTCATTCATGATGGAGTCCACATTGACATTCATCTCGTATAGCAACTGAGTGCCTCGCGCGTTTTTCTGGCTGAGTAGCCCGTAGAGGATGTGCTCGGTACCGCAATAATCTTGACTGTATTCTTGAGCGATATCCCAACTCATTTTAAGTGTCAGTTTGGCTGTCTCGCTCAACCCTTTACTGCCGAGATTGATGACCAGTGTCTTTGGCGTCATATTTAGTGCCATCCGCGCACGATCAATAGAAACACCGTTCGTTTGCAATATCTTCGATCCGATTGAGCCATCTTGAGCCAAGACACCGAGTAAAAGGTGCTCCGTCCCGATGTATGCGGAACCGAAGCTCCGCGCTATGGCGTCAGCATGCTGCAAACTCGCCCGAGCATTATCGGTAAGGTGTCGTATAAAATCTGCAAATTCTTGATAGTCTTCTGGCATAAAATCCCACTTTCTACCCATCCAAGTTAGCGGTTTTATTTCCTGGGATACACCTATGATACTAAAACTAGCACTCTCAATGCAAGAGTGCTAAACGCTATGCTGACGCTGGCTTATGAGAAGAGGTGATTCCTCTTCTCATCCCTCTCCGCTTCCACTTACAGCTGCAGCGGATTCGGTGCTCTTCTCCCCAAATGAGACAAAAAGACCGGAATAAATCCGGCTTTTTGTAAGTTTAACTAGCCACGAGCCGTTATTCGCTCTTCTCGGAAGTCTCTTCTCCATGTTCATCGATAGCACTGAGGAGGGAGCTTTCGAGCTCGTCTTTGCGCTTCAGCTTCTGCACGACTTGCTTCTCCTTGACCTCAACCTCACCACCTTCTTCGGTTACAGGTGTGCCGTCACGGACAGCAGCAATATCAAGCTCATAGCCAGTCAGCTTGCTAGCAAGACGAACGTTTTGACCACCTTTACCGATAGCTATCGAAAGCTGGTCTTCGGGAACACGAACGATCGCGTGTTTTTTGGCTTCATCGATTTCGACCACAGCAACTTGTGTTGGTGAGAGTGCATTACGGATAAAGCTTTGAGCATCTTCATCAAAAACGATGATGTCGATCTTTTCTTGATCACCAATCTCGCCCATGACTGCCTGAACACGGGTACCGTGTCCACCGACGAATGTGCCAACCGGGTCTACGCCTTGTACTTTGCTAGCAACTGCTAACTTCGTTCGTACTCCGGCCTCACGAGCAATCGCTCGGATTTCTACGGCGCCGCTTTCCATCTCAGGAACTTCTTGACGGAACAGGTATTCGATAAATTCAGTGTTGGCGCGCGAAACGATCAACTGTGGACCACGAGGCCCTCTTTCAACATCCTTGAGAAATACTTTGACACGAGCTCCAATACTCATTCGTTCACCAGGAATCTGTTCGCTCATTGGCATGATAGCTTGCGCTTTGCCCAGGTCTAGTCGTACCAAACGTCCCTCTACCCGTGATACGGTCGCGTTGATGACTGTGCCGATCTTATCTTCATACTCATTCATAACGATCTCTCGCTCTGCTTCTCGGAGTCGTTGCAGTATAACTTGCTTAGCGGTTTGTGCTGCTACGCGACCAAATGTCTTTGGTTTGTCCTTGATCTCGACAACGTCTTCCAATTTGGCGTCTTTATTGATCTTTTTGGCATCCTCAAGTGTAATCTGCGTGAAATCATCTTCGACATTCTCGACAACGACTTTGCTGATAAATACTTCTACATCACCCGTGTTTACGTTTATTTGAGCGCGAACTTCTTGCTCGCGATCACCGAAATCTTTGCGATACGCAGCAGCGAGTGCTTGTTCGAGCACTTCCTGAACGGTATCTTCTGGTAAGTTTTTTTCCTCAGCAATTTGTCGCACAGCGAGTGCGAGAGCTTTGGCGTCTATTTCATTCATATTTTCCTCTATTTCTTATTAAAAAATCCGACCTGCTGGCCGGATACTTCTGAAGATAAATATAGCAAAAACACTCAAAACTGTCAACTGCGCGCAAGCCTGATACAATGTTCCCATGAAATCAGTCCACCCATTCGTAGCTACCTCATATGGCGTTGATCTCATCGAGTCAACTGATTATATAGAGTGTCAGTGTACTATCGAGGGCAACAAGATGAAGCCAAGTCATCGGATCACACTGCACGTTGCAGGACTCAAGACACTCGACGCATCTCTCGAACGAATTACCAAAGGTAAGCGTGAACATATACCGATCTCGCGCATCAACCATCACCGTTCATTCGGTGAAATTAGACTTCACACCGATATCATGCTCTATCCTGGACACTACGTACTACACGTTACAACTCGATCACCCAGAAACGAGCAAACAATCCTTGCCATCAAAAATGCGGAACAGGAATTCACTAAGTCAGCAGCGTCGGCACTACCCTATGTCTATGTAGAGAATGACACTAGGGTTTCGATCAATAAAAAATCTGCTTCTTGATGCGGTGCGAGTAACGCATCGCTACCTTCTCGCCCATTCGCTGCCAACTCTTAGCTTTGGCAGGTTTGAGTAATTGATCAATGCTAGGCATATATGCAGTGACGGTATCATGAAAACTCAACTTAAACCGTGTGATTCCCGTAAGTGGATGTGATGTATCGTCTATAGCTGATAGCGGCGCTGCACCATGGAGGTCAATTATGGACGCGCCCTTTGACCTCAAAAACTTCATAGCTTCATAGAGGAGAAGAGAAGGTGCACCGATATCCGTTTTCTCACGTGTTAGTCCGGCATCTTTGTAGGTCGCCATACGTCCGGACCACATGAAAAAACCACCCGCAATGATACGGCCTTCGAATCGTGCAAAGAAAAACTGGCCGTTGCCGTTGTAACAATATGCTTCCCAGAAATCTTTAAAATACTCGTATGCTCGTAGGTAGTACCCTGTTCGAGCCGACGTTTCCTGCATAAGAGCGTACATAGCTTGCATCACTTTTTCTGAAGCTTCTGGTCTCTCAATAGTCACACCCTTTCGCATCCCGAGGCGTACGCTATAGCGCGTTTTGGATGCAAATGAATCCAATAACTTTTCGTCATCCATAGATATATCCACGAGGACAGTTGATAGGTTTGTCTGGATAGTCTTAGATGCCGACGACACGCCTAGCTTTGCAATATCGATGTGCTGCTCGACGACCATCGGTTCATTGCGTCGACGCGTTGCGATGATAATCCGTGGCTCCATACGCACGAGAAATACATTGTCGAGAAGCTGAGCCCTCTGGTTCGCCTTTAGTACATTTTTAAGTTGTGCGAGCGTACGCACTCCTGGACCGTTCGGCGCATACCAAAGCTCACCTAAGCCACGAAGACGCTTTGTGAGATAGAGTACAGCTAACATGGACTCTGATTCATATATAACGTAGCGGGGTGTCCACCCGTGTTTGCTCTTGGCTTCTCCAAAAGCTTTGCACTGCAATGGTGTACCGCCATTAGGGTTTGAGGCGATCAATGTGTCCCACACTTCGATCTCATGCTCGGTTGCTTCCCGAGCGTTCATGTTCGCTTACCTCGACGTACACGCCGCATCACACGTTTGGCGATCGGCAATCCTCGTTCCCATGCTTGATAGAGCGCAAGTCGGATCGGATAGTCGTACGGACCAATCAACGTAGTCGGTTCTTCGACAAACCCGCTCTTGAACTGGTCTATGCCTTCATTCAGACGACCGTTGAGATCATAGGTCGTAACGCCTGCTGTCTTCATCCGCTTCATTACTTCCCATTTCAGCGTATAGTTAGCTTTCAGATCACTGCCTTCATCCGACATTCCCCCATATAGCTCAAACGCGATAGCGTCTGTTGCCACCAGCCACAAAAACGACAAGAGCCTGCCGTCTTTTTTGGCAACGTAGATGTGATTGTTTTCTCCCAAAGTCTGACAAAGACGGTGATAGTACTGTGCTTCATGCAGCGCGAAATCTGCACGTTTTGCAGTTTCTCTGTATAACTCCATGATGTCATCGAGATGAAGATTGCTTGTATCTCGGACCACCTCGATACCTTCACGTTCGCTTTTACGGATATACTGACGCGTCTTCGAACGCATACCATTCAATATATCCTCGTCACTTTGCCTGAGATCTATCATCAATGTACTATCGAGCAAGATACGATTCTGGGAACGTCGCCATCCTTTTGGCAGCTTCCCGATTGTCCAGTTGGGTTCAATTTTAACAGAGATAGCGCTATGCTCTCTGGCATAATCTGTGATCGCTGCAAGTAAAAACTTAAGTTCATCACTGCCAGGTTTCGCGACCGGACCGCGAGGTATATACATGAAAACACGTGGTACTTTCGGAATTTGACGAATAAGCATTTGTGCAGCCGCAATTATGCGGTCGTCGTCGGTAACCGCCAGACGCACTGGCTGCCATCCATTGAGCTCTTTGAGTTCCCCCCAGCCCCATAGCTGCAACGGATGTCCGTATGGGCTGTGCGAAACAAAGTCGTCCCATACATTTCTATCTTCGACTATCTGTAATTGCATGGTTTCATTCTAGCACTTGCTCTATAAACTCTATAGCTCCTGAGCCGCCATCTACTGAAGCGGCACTTAGGACGTATTCACCTTGCCAACTATGAAGATGCACCCACATATCGGCTGCAAAACGCATTTGACGAAGCTTTGATCGCGTCACATAGTCAAATCCCTCACCTTGTTGGCCTGATCGACGAAACTTGACCTCGACAAAATGCATGAGTTTACCTTTCTCAGCTACAATATCCACCTCACACCACTTCGTTTTCCAGTTACGATCAACGATTTTGAATTTGTGAGCTTGAAGATAGTTAGCAACCGCATCTTCTGCTCGTTTTCCAGTCTCAGTTGACATAACCACCGACTACTGCGACCGGCTTATAGCTCATCCGATGTAGACTGCTCGCTCCGAACAACTTCAACATTTCTTGATGGAGTTTTGTACCGTACCCAACGTGTTTATCAAATTGATAATGTGGCATGAGATGATGAATGTGACGCATGTAGCGGTCCCGCGCTTCTTTGGCCACAATCGAAGCGGCTGAAATCTCCGGGATAAGCTGATCGCCTTTGACGATAGTTTGTACATCTGGAAGTTCAGATAGGTAGTTGATATTACCATCGATGATAATCGGCGATGTCAAAGAGACCGCCAGTACCGCCTGCATCATAGCGCTCTTCACGGCTTTGGTTAAGCCGTAGGTATCAATATATTGTGGGCTCACCCAGCCAATACCAACATGAGCAGAGGCTCGAATTTGCAAATCAAGTATGTGCCGTTGTTTGGCCGATAACATTTTTGAATCTCGAAGTCCTTTGATAGGCATAGTCAGTCTGACGGCAGCAGCGACTAACGGACCTGCCCAACACCCTCTACCTACTTCATCGACACCGATGATATCCATGACATCATTATAGACGTCAGGCTTCGGTTTTCAGAATCCAGAATATCTGCTCTTCCTAGACTGAGTGTCTTGCCTGCCCATTGACAATGAGATGATAAAGACCGAGCTATTAACCCCAATGGTCCCGCCTGTCTGGCCAACAGGACGGACAGGTTTTCGCACTTTTGACAGCAAAAGTGCGAATGTGGTCCAGCTTTAGCTGGAAAAACTATTCTTTGACTTCAGCTTCTACTTTTTCAGCTTTGACGTCTGCAGCTTCGTCTTTTTCTTCAGGTACGTAGTTCTCAGCAGCTTCAGCTTTCATTTCTTCGAGCTCAGCTTCTGCTTCTTTGTCTTTGACGGCATTGACTGCTTCTTTGTCAAAATCAACACCCGTAAGTCGAGTTGATTTACCACTTCGCTCGCGCATATAGGTCAGGTATTTGCGGCGAACTTTACTTCGCTTGGTGACTTCTATCTTGAGTACGAGTGGAGAATGCAAAAGATAGGTTTTCTCGACACCAACACCGCTTGCAACGCGTCGAACTGTAATGCTGCTTGTCAGAGAGCCTTTGCGAGTGGTACGAATGACTAAACCTTCGAAAATCTGAATACGCTCTTTGTTGCCTTCTTTGATTTTCTGGTGCACACGAACAGTATCGCCAGACTGCACATCAACGACAGCTGACTTCTTGTACTTATTTTCGATAGCTTGGATTAGATTGCTCATAATTAGACTCCCGATACTCTACTACAAACAGATCAGATTTGCAATATCTTGGTAGAATATTAGCCATGCGCCACGATACAGTCACCGAACCACTGAAAGAAATCATCGACTCGATACGTTCTGATCTCGTTCGAATTGCTTTAGATGTGGCTACTCAGAAAGTCCCTACCAAGAAAAACAGTGAAGTTCTCTACAAAGCGACTCCTCAAGACGGTTTTGATTGCTCAGGGTTTGTCACGTGGTCACTTCAGCAAGCGTTTCGCGCTCATCATATGGCATTTGATCCTGACGAGTTCGCGCATACCAATGACTTTGCTGACAAATTTGGCGTCTTGGTGCAGTGGGAAGCTAGAAAACCAGGAGACATTATACTTTTTTCGTACAATGGCTACCGTCCCTCACATGTCGGTATCATCGTTAGTCCTACTGAATATGTCCATGCCTCGCCCTCAAAACATGAGATAGTTATCAAAAGTCCATACAAGCAAGCAACGATCGTACCGAAGGCCGGGTACGAGCAGATATACTTTCGCAACCCTATAGCGATCAAACGTCTTGGCATCAAAGTCAACGACTGGATGTTGGTCTAGCCGACAACTCTATAGACTTCCGAGAGTGAGGTTTCACCTCTGATAGCTTTGAGTATTCCGTCTTGTAGCATCGTCTTCATGCCATCGCGGATTGCAGCTGCCTCAAAATCTTGCGCTGTGACTTCTCTCGCTGGCTTTTTGAAAAGTTCGAGAATAGTCGGCTTCATGAGAAATTGTTCGCGAAGTGCTATCTGACCAGTGTATCCAAAGGGATTCTCGGCAGAACTTCCGGGATTGTACAGTTTGAGACCATCAAGTGAAGGTCGCTCCATGCCCTCTGGTAGCGTATCGACAACTTCTCTGACTTTCGCAAGCGTATGCTCGTCAGGATCGTATGCAACTTTGGTCGAATCATCCAGTCGACGTACCAGTCGTTGCGCCATGACCAGGCGTATCGCAGATCCAAACAGTGGGTTTTCTCCAATAACATCCATGAGCCTTGTCAAAGCTGCCGCTGCCGATCCAGCATGAAACGTACTGAGGACGAGATGTCCGGTCAAGGAAGCTTGTAGGGCCGTCTTAGCGGTATCCATATCTCGTATCTCGCCAACCATGATAATGTCTGGATCGAGACGCAACACCGCCCGCAAACGATCAGCAAAATTCAACTCCTGTGCACTTTTGGAATTGATCGAGATCTGCGTTAAGCCTTCAAATTGATATTCCACCGGATCTTCCAAGGTGATGATCTTTCGCTCTGCATTGTTGAGCGTGTTCAGCATCGAATACAACGTCGTCGTCTTGCCCGAACCCGTCGGTCCAACGATCAGCACGAGACCGCTCGGTTTACTGATGATGTCATCGACAATCGCCCGCTCATCTGGACTAAGTCCCAAACGATCAAAGTTATACATCGATTGGTCCATATGGAATAGCCGCATCACAACATCCATACCGTGGATAGTGGGTATTGTTTCGAGACGCATATTGATCTGCACTGTGGAGCCGTCGGCCATAGTCACGTCTTGTGATATATGGCCTTGCTGTGCTTCAGGTGCGCTTGTTGAGACATTACCTGCAATAGCTATAGACGACTGTAGCGTGCGGTATTTTTCATGACTCAGTCGAGCGATAGGATGAAGTACGCCGTCTATTCGAAAGCGGATACCGACATCTGCTTTGGCATTTTCGATATGGATGTCGGATGCATTGAGCCTATGGGCTTGTTTTACGAGATACGCCAATATATCATCCGCCCTAACTTCAGACAGTGTCTTGGAAACCTCTTGAACTAAAGTGTCCTGGCCAGCATTTGATAAAGCAATGTCTTGATATACGACCTGTTTGGGAGGGTCATATAGCTTCATAAACTCCCTGAACCCTGTCTCAGATATCATAACGAACGTCACTCGCTCGTCAGTGAACCGTTGCTGTAGTCTGTCAAACGTATGCTGAGGCGTCGTGATAGTAACGGCAAACAGACCAAAACCTTTTCCAAAATCCAGTGGAAATGTTTTGAGCTCATACATGTCATGTATAGGAAGAACATCTTTGAACAGTTTTCTGTCTTGGAGTTCTGATGTATTTAGGTAATTCAAACCGAGCATGCGAGCATGCTCGGCAGTGATTTGCTCTTCTTTGACTCGAGCTGGATCCATATAGATACCATTGTACCAAACGTGAGCATGTTGCACTGTTCTTTCCTGTATTATGATCGATATGTCCACACTTTCTCTGATCGTTCATAATGTCCGTAGCGCCCACAATGTTGGCTCGATACTCCGTACGGCCGATGGTCTTGGTATAGACCACGTATACCTGACTGGATATTCCCCCTATCCCTATACTGATACTGATGACCGCCTTCCCCATGAGGCACGAAAAGTACATGCCGCGATTCACAAATCCGCACTTGGAGCCGAGCAGACTACCAGTTGGTCGCACGACAAAGAAATAGAAGGATTGATACAACACCTTAAATCACTTGGTACGACGATCGTCACTATCGAGCAGACACCTGAGAGTATCGAGCTACAGGATTTCCTCGCCACATATCGACCACACAATACCGTCCTCATCGTCGGCAACGAAGTGACCGGTATAGACGACACCATTGTGAAGATGGCCGATATGAGCGTCGAGATCAAGATGTATGGTCGCAAAGAGTCTTTCAATGTTGCCATCGCAGCAGCACTCGCGCTGTATCAGTTCAAACAAAAACTACTGTCGTAAGACTTACATTACAATTCGCTGAAATTGCATTGCAATACATATGCTCGTTAGGCTACAGTGTGTTTGTATATATAAGTTTGCAGTTTGCGAGTGGGCGTCTGCAGCGCTACTAACTATGGAGGGATCCCATGCGCACATTCTCGCAAAATATAACTAAACTTGGCCTCGGCTTGTTTGCCGTCTCGGCTGTCGTCTTCGCTGGCGTTCACACTACGTCTGCAGCAAGTGGTGGTCCGTCAGTACCCGCTACCCCGACAGCACCTGTGGCGCCATCAGCGTCATCTAATCAGTCCACAACTCAAGCACAGTACAACTTTGTCGCCGCGGATGGCGATTCCTTGACACTGTTAGCTCGCAGAGCTGTTGATCAGTACGCCAAAGAGCAAAAACTCACCCTTTCACCCGCAGCACGAGTCTATGCCGAGACTAATATCGTTCAGGAATTTGGAAGCCGTTTTCTCAATCTCGGGGAAAATGTAAGCATTCCACGTTCACTTGTCGAAAAATACGTCAAATCTAGTCAGTCACTCACAGCAGACGATTCAGCAGCTTGGAACGTATACGCTGTGACAGTAGACTTCCCATCAAGTCTCGCAACGCCAGCTCCAACTCCCGTAACACCAAACCAGCAGACCAATCAACCCGCACAACCACAAAGCAATGACCAGAACAAAGATGACCAGTCAAACAATAGTGATAAGAAATCATCTACGCCATGGTACTGGTGGCCTATCGGTATCGCGACTCTTGCAGGTCTGTACTACATCCTCGGCGGCAAGCCATCCAAGGACGAAACCAGCACAACCAAGAAGTAATACCGATCAAAACTTGAGTAGGTATACCGTAAGCGGTATAATCCGATCAAACGATGCGTTATTTGAAACAAAAAAATCCTTATAAACATCAATCCCGAACTGCCATGGTTCCTCGGAGCTATGCGAGACCCTCCGTAACACACATGCCGCTCAAGGTCGGATCGTTTATGCTGTTGTCGTTTGCCATCGGTCTCAATATCTTTGGCATCCAACACAAACAGGCCTCAGGCGTACTCGCCTATGCTACCAACACCACCGTAGACGGCCTTCTGACAGCAACCAATGCCGAACGAACAAGTCGTGGCCTACCAGCTCTAAAACTCAACAGTAAACTCGCAGCGTCATCGCAAGCAAAGTCAGACGATATGGTTGCGACGAACTACTGGGCTCACAACCGTCCAGACGGCACGACGCCGTGGGTATTTTTCGCAAATGCCGGTTACCAAGGTCTCAAAGAAGGTGAAAACTTAGCCTACGGCCAGCTTACCTCCCAACAAGCGGTCAACGAGTGGATGGCTAGCCCAACCCACCGAGATAATATTCTGGACAGTTCGTATTGCGAGGTCGGCTTCGGAATATCCAAGAGTGCAGACTTTGTTGGCTCTGGTCCTGAGACGATAGTCGCAGCGCATTACGGAGAACCAGCGACGGGCTGCACTACAACGACTGTCACAACACCCAAAACTACCACCACGACAAAAGCTACAACGACGCCAAAGGCGACAGCAAGCACACCGACGACCACACCCGCGACTACCGAAACGCCCACACCTGCCCCAGCGCCTGTCGTACAAGTCAAAGTTACACAGACTCCCTACACCAATCAGTCACCAAATGTTGAACCCAAAGAAACTCGCCTCACGCGCGTGCAAATGTTTACGCATGGTAAAGCACCATGGGCAACCTACGCACTGAGCGTCATCCTATTTGCATCTATCACCATATACGTCATCAAGCATGCCATAGGGATCAAGAAAACGGTCATGAAAGGCGAGAAATGGGTCCTGCATCATCCGGCACTTGATATGACTATCCTGGCTGTCATCGCACTTAGTTTCTACCTCACCCGCTATATCGGCGGTGTAATCAAGTAGAGTTTATCTCAGTACAACCGAGCTCTCTCCGAGCAAACCAGTCAAGTTCCCGAGCAACTCTTGATGTGGATCGATGCGAAACGGCAAACGTATGGCTGTTTTCTGCTCGCCTTCGCCCAAAACAAGAACCACTGAGCGCTCACCCGGCGCAGTATTGAGTTGCTGTTTGAGTTGGAGGAGTGTGTCAGCGTTTTTGGGATCCTTGATCTGAAGATACAGGATTTGCTCGAGTGTTGGTGGTGACTGAGACGAGGTAGATACCTCGGAAGACGTAACAATTTTCTTCTTACGAAACTTCGGTGGTTCTTTTTCTATGCCTGTACTGTGATAATCCTGTATTGATTCCGGCGTAATCTCGCGCAGTTCATCCGCCAGAATTTTGATTTCAGACGTGAGGTTGCCTTCTCGATCTTTCGCATTGATCTTACCTCGAGCTATGACGACATTGTCGATGACGAGTAGCGACTCATGCTCTTCGAATACGCTCGGAAATACGATCAACTCGACATCACCACTTTGGTCCTCAAGTTTTACAAACGCCATCTTGGCATTGTTTTTGGTCACAATCTGACGAACAGCAGAAATAATACCGCCAATTTGCACCGTCTTGCCATCCATATCCTGCGTCAATTTCTTAGTTGCTACTGCATTTTCTTTGAGATAGGTATCAAACATCTTAAGGGGGTGATTCGACAGATAGAGACCGAGGAGTTCCCGCTCCCATTGAAGCTGCTCTCGTTCTGTAGGAGGATTTGGAGCAGACTCGAAACTGATAGCTCCGATATACTCATCCGAGTTCATGAGACCGCCGAATAGATCCGATTGCCCTTCGGCGGCTTCTTTGTGCAGGCGTGCGCCAAATGCCAAAATTGCATCGAGGTTGTGCAACAAATCGCCGCGACTCGCAAAACGATCGTACGCACCAGCACGGATCAAGCTTTCCCAGACCTTACGATTAACGGATTTGGTACTGACTCGTTTGACGAAGTCCTCGAGTGACGCAAACTTCCCGTTTTCATTCCGGATACGGACAATCTCGTCTACTGCTGCCTCACCAACATTTTTGACCGCTGCCATACCGAACCGTACTTTATCCGTCATAGGATCACCGCCTGGCACGACAGCAAACTCGGCAAATGATTCATTGACGTCTGGCGGTAGGACTTCGATGCCCATATGCTGACATTCAGAGATCTCAATCGCCAGTCGATCAGTATCATCCATGTCACTGGTCATCAGTGCAGCCATGAATGCACTCGGATAATGCGCTTTAAGATAGGCTGTTTGATACGATATCAATCCATAACACGCTGAGTGAGACTTATTGAAACAATAGTCAGCAAATCCAAGCAAGTCCTTCCAAAACTTTTCGATTAATGCCTTATCTACTCCGTTGGCGACAGCACCATCGATGAATTTAACCTTCATTTTTTCCATCACATCGATCTTCTTTTTGCCGATAGCTTTGCGGAGTGTGTCAGCTTCGCCACCAGTGAAACCGCAGACATCACGTGAGATCTGCATCACCTGCTCCTGGTACACCAGCACTCCAAACGTATTGCCGAGCGCTGCTTCCATGAGAGGATGCGCATAGCTGACTGGTTCCAGGCCGTTTTTGCGCTTGATATAGCTATCAGTCAGTCCGGCAGACAAGGGTCCAGGACGATAGAGCGCACCCATGGCTACGACATCATCAAACACGGTTGGCTTCAACTCACGCAGATACCGTTTCATGCCCGATGACTCAAACTGAAACACGCCAGTCGTATCGCCGCGAGCCAGCAAATCAAATGTTTTTTGATCATCGAGAGGGATTGTAGAGATGTCAATATCGTTGTCGTAGACCCTCTTGATGATACGGAGTGCGTTTTTGATAATTGTGAGGTTGGAGAGACCGAGGAAATCCATCTTCAACAGTCCCAGCTCTTCGATTGGACCCATAGGGTATTGTGTAGCGATCACACCCTTTTGCGCCAATTCCAACGGTACAAATTTGACGATGTCATCGGGCGCAATCACAACACCAGCAGCATGAACGCCATGACTGCGAATCGTCCCCTCGACACGAACAGCGAGATCCATGACGCGTTTGGCAGTCGGGTTAGTGTCATACTCATGCTTGAGTTCCGGCGTCTCATTGATCGATTTTTTGAGCGGAATGTGGCGACCTTGCGCTGGCGGGGGCACGAGCTTAGCAAGTCGGTCGGCATCTGCATACGGCACTTGCAATACTCTGGAAACGTCACGAATAGCGTTTCTACCCATCATCTTGCCGAATGTCACGATATTAGCCACTCGTTCTTTGCCGTATTTCTGAACGCAATACTGTATAACTTCGTCACGCCTCGAATCTTGAATGTCAACGTCCACATCAGGCATCGAGATACGATCAGGATTTAAGAAACGTTCGAACAGGAGGTCGTATTTGAGCGGATCAAGCTCAGTGATTTTGAGACTATACGCGATGATCGAACCGGCTGCGGATCCTCGACCTGGGCCGAAGATGATGCCGTTGCCTTTGCCCCAATTGATAAAATCCCAGATGATTAAGAAGTACCCGTTGAAGCCCATCTGATCGATGACGCCCAGCTCATACACTGCACGTTGCAGCACGGGTTCAGGGATAGTTTTTTTGGCATCATCTATTGATAAGTTTTTCGACTCCGTTTCACTCACTTCGCCGTAGCGCCAGGCCAGACCTTGATACACGAGCTGATCGAGGAATGATTTCTCATCCATGCCGGCGGGGACTGGAAATTTCGGGATAAGTATCCGTCCCAACTCAAACTCGACATTGCATCGATCGGCAATTTCTTTGGTGTTGCTAATGTAGTCGGGATGTTCCGCTCCCCATCGACCGATCAGTTCAAGAGGCTCAGTGACATGCAGATGAAAATCTTTGAGACTCATCCGATCTTCATCTGCCAAGAACGCCCCGGTTTGCACACACAGCAAGATTTCGTGCGCTTCTTGGTCAGATTCGTGAAGATAGTGTGCATCACACGTGACGACACATTTGATATCGAGCTCCTCGGCTATCTTCATGAGTTTGCGATTTACCTCGACTTGCTGATCCCATTTCAATGGCGCATCTGGGTGGCCATGATCTTGCAGCTCGATATAGTACCTATCGCCAAATACTGATTTGTACCATGCAGCGACCTGTTTGGCCTGCTCATCTTGGTTGGTGCTCAGCAAATCACCCAGTTCACCTCCCATACAAGCTGAGAGACAGATCAGCCCTTCGTTGTATTGCTCGAGTAGCTCATGGTCTACACGGGGTTTGTAATAATACCCATCGAGGTTGGCGATGGTGCTAAGTCGCATAAGATTCTCATATCCTTTGTTGTTCATCGACAAGAGGATGAGATGGTAGCGTCCTTTGTCCTTTACTGGATCCTTGTCTGTATGTTTACGGGAGGCGACATACGTCTCCATGCCGATGATAGGCTTGATATCTCGGGCTTTGGCTTCTTTGTAGAACTCAATAGCTCCGGACAACGTACCATGGTCCGTCATCGCTATTGCTTCCATGCCGAGTTCTTTGACAGTATCCAGCATCTCTGGAACCTTTTGCAGACCATCAAGCAGACTATACTGCGTATGGTTATGCAGATGTACAAAATCTGACGGCTTGAGAGTAGTAGACGAATGTTGCTTCGACACGAAGAAATCACCCTCCAGTGATAGTCATATTATATGCTACCGGGCAGTTGCTTGTCAGTGTTGAATTTACTTATGAAGGGAGTTCTGAACGGTATCGACGATGTGGCCGATGAGTGGCAACGAATGGAAACGAGACAGCACCCACACCAGAATTGTGATGCCCACCGTTCCGCCTATTGCTGCCCCAAAACCTGAAACTGCACCTTTGATGAAAGATGGCACGTAGCTTTTGCGTCGTTTAAAATCTCCCGACTCATAGAGATTGACAAGTTGTTTGCCTAGCTCTTCATAATTGGGTTGTGTTTTGTCAGTCACTACTATTTCTCGTCTTTTTTGGGCGGATTCAATAGTTTCTGCATCTTGTCACGTAGTTCTTCAGCCTCTTTGATAGCCTTTTGCACCTCGCTATCATCAGCATCGCCATCGTGCAGGCCGCTGAGGGTCTCTCGTACGCGCGCCATGACTGTTTCTGCTTTGCCCACGAGTTCTGCTAGCTCTTTACTAGCTTTGCCTGTGGTTTGCGCTGCAAGCTTCTTGAAATCTACTGATTTGTCCTGCAGTTCTTTGAGTAGTACTTTGAGTCTCTTTTCGGCCTCTACGCGCGCTTTGGCTACACCTTCTTTGATATCTTCACGGGTTTCTTTGCCACTTTTTGGTGCCGTCAATAGGCCAGTTACTAACCCTGCGATCGCACCAATGATCGCACCGATTGCAAATTTCTTGCCAGTATTTTCTTTGGCCATCTACTCCTCCTTGTCGGATTTTTTAGACTTATGTTTTCTATTGAGGCTCACTGTTTCGACAATATTGGCGACGACTTTGGTGATAGCCATTGGCGCGGCTGTTTTTTTCAAAAACTGGCCGACCGCTTCGACATTATCGAGCACTCCCTCGGCACGGGCGATAAGTTTTCGTACTTCAGAAAGGATTTTGACAATTATGACTCCTGCTATGACAGCTATGAGCAATGCGATAGCAAGAACGACTGATAACACGATGACGAGTATATGATATGCATCCATGTGCATCAGTATAGCACTACTCAGGCTGAGAGAGTTGCTGCTTTATGATCTCTTGGACGGCGCCTGGATTGGCTTTGCCTTGACTGGCTTTCATGACTTGTCCGACGAGAAATCCGATCGCTTTCATCTCGCCATTTCGTACATCTTGCGCCGCCTTTTCATTTGTCTTGAGAACGTTCGCGACAATCGCTTCGAGCTCAGATGTATCAGAAACCTGTAGGAGATTTTTGGCATCAGCTACTGCCTCAGGATCGCCACCATGTTCGACAATTTCCAATAATACTTCCTTGGCTGCTGATGAGCTGAGTGTATTCGTGCCCACCATGCCCGAAAGTTTGATGAGCGAATCAGCGTCCAAATTCAGAGCATCTTCAGTCCACTCCCCTTTGCTAAGTTTTTCTTGAACAGGCCCGATGAGCCAATTGGCAATTCGTTTGGCATCTTCTGGCGTATCGAGACAGGACATAACGACATGTACAAACAAAGGTTGCATGAGAAGCGTGCCAATTTGCATTGAGCTCAGTCCTAGTGCACTCAACTTTTCGGTAATTTCATCAGGCATCATCGGCATCGATGTGCGAATAGTGTTTACAAAATCTTCCGTAAGCTCGAGCGGCGGGATATCAGGCTCAGGGAAATATCGATAGTCATGCGCATCTTCTTTGCTTCGCTGACTAAACGTTTTTTGCTTGGAATCATCCCAGCCCCGAGTCTCCTGAACTATCGTCTCGCCTGCTTCGAGCGCTTCACATTGCCGTTTGATTTCATACTCGACCGTTTTTTCAACTGCTCGAAATGAGTTGAGATTCTTTGTCTCAGTCCTCGTGCCAAGCTTACTCGGATCCTTTGAAACAGAGACGTTGACGTCAAAGCGCATGTTGCCGTAGTAGAGATTGCAATCACTAACATCGGCATAGCGCATCAGCATATAAAGTTTCTCGGCATACGCCTTGGCTTCGGCAGGAGTATGCATGTCGGGTTTACTGACAATTTCCATCAGTGGCGTTCCAGCACGATTGAGATCCACGAGACTATAGTCCTGACCCTCGGGGTGCGTGGATTTGCCAGCATCCTCTTCGAGGTGAGCTCGTTCGACGCCAATATCTTTGGTCTCGCCATCGGGTAGAGTAATCGTGACGTGGCCTTGCAGAACGATCGGTTCATCGTACTGAGTGATCTGGTAACCTTTCGGCAAGTCAGGATAGAAATAATGTTTACGATCAAACTTGTTTTTGAGACCAATCTCTGCCTGAAGCGCGATACCTGCTCGCACCGCCAACTCGACAGCTTTTTCATTGAGAACTGGCAACACTCCTGGCAAACCGAGGTCGATAGCGGAGATCTTGGTATTGGGTTCTGCATCACGAGCATCATTGTCGACTGCTGAAAACAATTTGCTCTTTGTTTTCAGCTGCACGTGCGTCTCGATACCGATGGTAGCGACGTAGCCGTCCATCTAGAGAGCTCCCAGATCCTTTAAAGCCTGACGAAAACTTACGAGCGCGCTATGTATGTGCTGTTTCTTGGGAGCAAAATCAGTCTCATGGACGATCTTGTTCCGAAGTTTATGAGCCATCCAGACACTATCGGCTTTTTTAAAGCTCTTCTGCGCAGACACCATGCGTTCACCCATAGTACCGCCCTTAAAGTGCAACTGTTTGAGCGCCTCATCAAGCAGCTTATCGGCTTCGATGACAGCCAGCTTCATGCCTTCATTGGAGCTGAGCAGATTTTGAAGATCATTCCAACGACGGACAAAGTACTCGCGTTTCAGACCTGATGTCTTGCGCTTTACGACTGCCATAGCACCAAACAATATGACAGCGAAAACTATTACCAATCCTACCAACACTACATTATTCATCATGTTTCCTTTGTATCGACTCGTATGACTTTGCAACTGACAATAGTAATTTGTCTTTACGTTGCGGCGCCATTAATTGTACACCTACCGGTAGTCCATTTGCCGTAGGTCCTGGCACCGAGATGGCCGGCACACCAGTCATGTTTGCAGCAACCGTCATGATATCAGTCAGATACATTTTCAACGGGTCTTCGGCATTCTCACCAATTTTGAAAGCGGTTTCTGGGGCCACCGGTCCGATAAGGATATCGAATTGCTCGAATGCTTTATCAAACTCTTGAATGAGTTTTGTTCGTACTTCCTGGGCCTTTTTATAGTAGGCATCGTAGTAACCGCTGCTAAGCACATACGTACCGATCATGATTCGGCGCTTTGCTTCAGCGCCAAACCCCACTGAACGACTCATCTCATACGCTTCTTCAAGTGTTGCGGCATCGGGATGGCTGTAGCCAAATCGTTGGCCATCATAACGACTCAAGTTCGAGCTAACTTCAGCAGGACAGATAACATAATAGACCGCGAGTGCGAGCGCGAGCGTTGGTATACTAACTTCTTGTACCTGTGCTCCAGCTGCCCTAAGTTGATCTGTTGCTTTTAGTATCGAATCTTTAACTCCTGGATCTATCCCTTCGGCAAGGTACTCTTTCACGACGCCTATTCGGACTTTTGATAGATCGGCTTCATCCCCGATGTAAGATATTGCGTCGCGCTCAATCGTCGTCGAATCATGCTCATCCTTTCCAGACATCACATCAAGGACAAGTGCAACGTCCTCAACAGTCCTGGCAAGTGGCCCTATGACATCAGTCGAGCTCGCCATGGCAATGACGCCAAAGCGCGAGACCAAACCATAGGTAGGTTTATACCCCACAGCCCCTGTGAAACTTGCTGGCAGCCGAATCGAACCACCAGTATCCGTACCTAGCGCAAACGGAGCCATATCCAACATCACAGCTGCCGCTGAACCGCCAGACGACCCTCCCGGGACTCGAGTAGGATCAGTAGGATGTTTCGTAGTCATCACGTCACTATTTTCTGTGCTTGAGCCATGTGCGAATGCATCCAAATTTGCTTTCGCAACACATATCGCTCCCTCTGCCTCCAATTTCTCTATAGCAGTTGACTGATACGGCGCTACGAAACCTTTGAGTATGTTACTTGCCGCGGTCGTCTCGCCACCGAAAACCAAGAAGTTGTCTTTAGCAATGAAAGGAACTCCTGCCAAGCGACCAACAGTCTCGCCCTTCCCGACTCTCTCATCGATTTCTGCAGCTCGTTTTCGAGCATTGTCAGCGAGTGTCGAGATAATTGCATTGTATTCTGACTTTGCTTCTATTGTTTTCAGTGACTGCTCGACGAGGTCAGCAGCCTTTCGTTCACCACTCTGAACCTTCGTCGCAATATCAGCAATAGGATCCCAGCTCATCCGAGTACTCGCTTCACTTTGATGTAGTTGCCTTCCCGATTAGGTACATTTTTCAGCAAGTCTTCAGTCGTCGTACCGTAATCTTTGATCTCATCAGGTCTCATGACATTCTTCAGTCCTGTGACTTGCGTCGTTGGTTCCAGCCCAGCCACATCGACGTTCTGAAGCTGCTCGACATAGCCGAGAACCGCTGAGATTTCATTACTGAATTTCTCAACCTCATCGTCCGTGAGTTTCAAGCGAGCTAATTTAGCCAATTTCAAGATGTCTTCTCGAGAAAGTTTTGTCATATATTAGATCCTAGTATAGCAGATTTTGGAAGCCGTAACAGATATCAGAACAACTTTGCTATCATTGAGTATATGCAAAGCAAGTATCCCAATGGCTTCTATAGAGTATCGATTAAAGCACTAATAAGAGATGGTAAAGGAAGGGTGCTTGTCGTCAAAGAAGATGATAAATGCTGGGATCTTCCGGGCGGAGGGTTGGATCATGGAGAAAATATCCAAGATTCATTAAAACGTGAACTATTTGAAGAGATAGGGCATAATGAGTCGTTTGAATCTCACTTCGTTGGTATAGAGTCAATGTTTCTACCAGAAAAAGAGGCTTGGTTACTATGGATTGTTTACGAAGTTACTATTCGTGACTTTGTCCCTAAGGTAGGTAGTCACACAAAAGAAGTCGTGTTCAAAAACCCGAAAGATTTTGAAAACAGTCAGCATCAATTCGAAAAACTCATCCACAGCCTTTGCGGCTAGTTGTCTTTTGTGGGGTCTGGGGTCTTGGACCGAACCTGAGGAGATGTTGTTGAAAAGAGGCGTATGTCTGGTCGGTACTCGACCCTGAAGGAATGAATGGGTCTTACCGACTAGCCTGTTTTCAACCAACAGAACCATCAAGCGAGGTACACGAACCCCAGTGGTTTTGCACACTTTTGACAGCAAAAGTGTGAATAGAGTTTGTCCGGGCGATACCGGACTAATTACATTTTTGCTTTTATCTCAGCGATTGAGTCTCTGAGTTCGGCGGCTTTTTCAAATTGTAAGTTAGCGGCTGCAAATTCCATCTGGGTCGTCAGGTCCTTGATAAGATGCTTGTACTCGTCTTTGGGAATCTTGCGAAGATCGATGGTTGGTTTTACTTCCTCTTTGACTGCTCGCGGAATACCGTCGCCGATTGTTTTACTAACACTACGGGGCGTGATGCCATGCTCTTTGTTGTAGGATTCCTGGATAGCGCGACGGCGGTTGGTCTCATCGATCGTGCGTTGCATCGAACCGGTGATCGAATCAGCGTACATGATGACGCGGCCTTCTTCATGACGAGCAGCCCGTCCGACAGTCTGGATCAGCGCTTGCTCACTACGCAAGAAACCCTCTTTGTCGGCATCGAGGATCGCGACAAGTGATACCTCTGGCAGATCAAGTCCTTCGCGCAGGAGGTTGATACCGATCAAGACATCATAGATGCCAAGACGCAGATCTCTCAGGATATCAGTTCGCTCCAACGTATCGACATCGGAGTGCAGGTACTGGACTTTGATATTGAGTTCCTGCAAGTACTCGGTCAGGTCCTCGCTCATTCGCTTGGTCAATGTCGTCACGAGAACGCGCTGGCCTTTATCGATAGTTGCTCGTATTTCTGCGATCAGATCGTCGACCTGTCCTTCGACCGGCCTGACTTCAATTGGCGGATCGAGCAATCCTGTCGGACGGATGACTTGCTGCACAGGCTCAGGGCTTCGATCCAGTTCGTACTGTGCTGGGGTTGCTGAGACATACACGACTTGGTTGACGTGACGCTCAAACTCTAGGAACGTCAGTGGACGGTTGTCGAGCGCACTTGGCAAACGAAAACCATGCTCGACGAGCACTTCTTTGCGCGCACGATCGCCATTGTACATACCACGTACTTGCGGGACTGTCATATGCGATTCGTCGATGAGCAGCAGATAATCGTCGGGATAATAATCAAGTAGGGTCGCTGGCTGTTCACCTGGTTCTCGATCTGTAAGATAGCGTGAGTAGTTCTCGATTCCTTTGACAAATCCAGTCTCCTCTAGCATCTCGAGATCAAAACGAGTTCGCTGCTTCAGTCGTTGCGCCTCTACTAGTTTTCCTTCACGCTCAAACTGCGATACGCGCTGCTCCAGCTCATGCTCGATCTTGCCTAATGCGACTTTTAATTTGTCATACGGCGTGACATAGTGACTGCCCGGGAAGACTTTGAATCGATCGACGTTGGCTACTATCTCTCCTGTCAACGGATCGACGCGCGTGATGCGCTCGACGGTATCACCAAAAAACTCGACTCGATACGCCACTTCTTCGCTTGCTGGAAAGACATCGACAACATCACCGCGAACACGAAACGTCCCCCGGTGAAAATCGATGTCATTTCGTTGGTATTGGATGTCGGTCAGGTGTCGTATAAATTTGTCTTGCTTTCGTTGCTCGCCTTTCACGACTTCGATCGACATGCCGCCATAGTCATCCACCGAACCGATACCATAGATACAACTTACACTCGCTACGATGATAACATCACGCCTGGTCAGCAGCGCGTCAGTCGCTGCATGGCGGAGTCGATCGATCTCCTCGTTTATCTGTGAATCTTTCTCGATATACGTATCGCTCCGAGGGATATAGGCTTCTGGCTGATAGTAATCAAAATAACTGACAAAATAGTGCACTGGATTATCAGGGAAAAACGCCTTGAACTCGCTATAGAGCTGTGCGGCAAGCGTCTTGTTGTGACTTAGGACCAGCGTCGGCTTCTGGGTATTTTGGATGAGATTGGCCATCGTAAACGTCTTGCCCGATCCGGTGACACCCAGCAAGACCTGCTCTTTCGTCCCCTTCTGCAGGCCTTCAGTTAGTTTTCGGATCGCCTCTGGCTGATCACCAGTCGGCTGATACTCACTGTTTAGTCTGAACTGTTCCACAGATGATATTGTAACAGGACATCACCCACGACGATTGGTAACTTTTTTTGTGGTTTTGCGTCCAGAGTCTTTGTGCTCGATATCACTAAACTCTTCATCGAGCAAATCTACAATTCTTTTGACTAATCTTTCTGGATTATCATCATAGATAACTAGTCTTTTATGTGGCGGCTCTAGAATCGACATAAGATCAGGAATTAAGTCAGCTGTTCCACCGCTACCTATTAAGACCCCGCACGGCTTACCGGCTTCGAGGGTGGTTGTAAATTCCTGTAATGTACCGACACGTCCACCCACAAAGACCACGGCATCGCTCGAATGAATCATATGCAGATCGCGTCCGGCATAAGCCATACCGGTGAAGTTGATAAAATCAAACCCCTCAAGCGGCAAACGATATTTATAAACATGTTCTCTGGTAGAAGCAGCAGGGGAAAAGCCGACAGACATACCTTTGGCTTTTTTTGCAGCCTTGGCAGCATAGAAAGGCAATCCGATAGTCGCGCCAGTCAGAAGGATCTGTCCTTCTTTTGCAACTGCCGCACCGAGACGTGCAGCCAACTCATGACTTGCTTCAACTGTGCGACCGGAAGCAGCACCAGACACGCAGATTTGATATTTACTCATAGATTTATCCTACCACCCTGGCTAATTTTTCTGGTGCGATCAGGTCGTTGTCAAGCTGTTGGAGTACTTGTTGTTCTAGGGTCTTCATACTCATGTAGCGTGCAAAGATCTCATTCCACAGGCTTTCTCGGAAATGGTAAATGACTCGATCATGATACGGTGTCTTGGTAGAGTTAGAAATCGACACGTCCATCATATTGAATGCGACCGGGCGTTTCTCATACATCGCACCGACATAGTCGAGATCTTTCCAGAAAGCTAGTTCAGGATCGATTTCATACAGTACGTCCTCAGCTTTTCGCCAGTGCAGGTCTTCGGGTTGGACATGAGGTTCAAATATCTCTGGATGTCGCTCTTTTTCGAGCTTGCCAAAATAGCGCTGAATAACTCGCCAATGGATGTGCTGTCCAGCCATGACGGCAGCCGAAGCTGGATCAGCGATAAGGGTATCGACAAATATTTGACCGAAATGAGAGGACGTACTTTTGAGTTTGAAAAAAGAGCTATAGAGTCGGATCTCGTTCATGTAATGAAACAGGAGCGATAGCGCGGTCATAGTGATCCCCGGGATTGTATCGACGGTGACTGGTAACATCAGAATCACGCCCAATTCTTTCAAGTGCGTAATGTTATGGCGCTTTTTATGCACGAATGCGTCAGCGATATCACCCCAGCGATCTTTCGGCATGATGACAATTTCTATTTTTCGTTTCTCGAAATCACTCGGCTTGAGCTTCTTGTAGTGCTCATCAAACTCATTAAGCCACTCAGGTCCTTCGGCAAAACGCAGCGCGCCATAGATCTCGTACAAGCTTTCGTTTTTGATCATCGACTCGACCGACTGATATCCAAGTCGTTGCATGATCTGTGGCGGTGGCGTTGCGCGGAGCATGTCTCGAGCGACAGATTTCTTCAGCACCCAACAATCCTTGGGAATATCGACTCTATCTGCCGCTTTTTTGATCAACGGTATCAACTCTGCAACAGTGCTTTTGGATGAGCCTCCGATTTCTTTAGTGAGGTGCAGATCGTGCTTTCCTACCAAATGTCGCAATGCATGATAGAGCTCCGTGCCAGTTGTATCTTTTGGATCGAGCCCCAACTCACGGGTCTTCATGTGAACTTTGCCGATGATTTCAGCAGTCAGACGCACATCGACCGAAGTATTGCCCGACGCTTGCTCAAGTTGCTTCAAAGCCATAGAAAATAGTGGTTCTTTTGCTCCAAGCAAATCAGATAGAATTCGCGACATTACGTGTAGCCACCCTCGTTTTGGTTATGCTTATCTCTAGTATAACAAAGTGATGGAAGATAGAAACGATATATTGACGAAAATGACGAAAGGTACTATCATTTTGCTCAATTTCTGACGTTTTTCGTCGGGAGTACATTGACAATAGACGGACATGTAGACATGTGCTTTCTGGAGCGAAAGATTTGGCTTCAACAAGCGCATGTGTACATGCAAACAATCGGGATTGTGTAGCTAGACTCGAGCGGTCGAGAAGCTAAAATCAAGCGGACTGTCAATCCAAGTCTTGGGTTTGATCTGCTAAGGTAAGTCACGGTTCAGAAATAACCCTGACGATTTCCTGGGATCCACAATCCATCATCGTAGGTGAAGCATCGGCCCTGTACCTCAGTCGGCAGAGGACCTGTCTAAAAAACAGGAAGTCGGTGGATCAATACCACCCAGGGTCACTGGATCTTCGGATCCTTGACGTAAACGCTTCACCTAGCGCGCTTGGCTCAGTGGCAGAGCATCACCTTGCCAAGGTGAGGGTCACGGGTTCGATTCCCGTAGTGCGCTCCAAGCAGCATCCGTGCTGCCCGGACTTGTAGCTCTTCGCTGTACAGCGAAGGAATAGAGCGTCGCCAACGAAGGCGAAGGTCGTAGGTTCGAATCCTACCAAGTCAGCTAGCTCGACCATCTCACTGGTTCCTGGCTCTCCCCCAGAGAGATGGTCGAGCACCCTCGTCCAGGTCGTCTTCATCGACCTCCCGATCGTCGCTCAGGCGACCTGGACACCCCGTTCCTCTCGTGGGATCACGTGAATCCGTCGTCACGCGTCATCTCACGAGAGGGACCAAGTGTAGTACCGGTGCTGCAGCTAGAGTGTTTGCTATCACTCGAAAGGCATTGTGCTCCATAGAGTCGCAACTATGTTGAGCTGGCTTGCTGCAGCACCATGCTTCACCCCGGGAGTGCCTGTGGGCATCGTACACGAGTGAATTCCTCCTCGTAAGGTGAATGAAGTCAATGTCACCTCGGTGCCCCAGGCACTCCCAAAGCAACGTACCGCGAGTACGGTTGACCACCTTGGTCCCTTCGCGCTACATTGCTTCACACGTATCCATAAGTGCATACCTTATGCTGATGAGCTGAAAACAGCGAAATACGAGTTAACAGAATCTAGAAGTCGGAATACAGAATCCAGAAATTGACTTGTAATAAATAAACTTCTGGATTCCGAGATCCGGCTTCCGGCTTCTCATTAGAGCGCTATGCGCTCTATAGGCATATCGTGTAACTGTGTATCAAGTCTGATAATCCCTGGTTTCGCACCGACAACACCAACAACTGATGTTGAGTTGGCGCTTGCATAGGTGAGTGCCTTTTCGGTCGACTCGCCGCGAGCGATCATCGCCACAAACCCGGAACTAAACGCATCACCTGCTCCAAGTCGATCGACAACGGGGACGTCTTCATAGATCCCGGCCTTATACAGCGCTTCATGGTCTCGTGCGACGACCCCGTTCGGCCCATCAGTGATGACGACATACGGGATTTCGTGTGCTGCACGTGCCAGATCCTCCATGGATTCACCCTGGTACAGTTTTTGCATTTCTTCTTTGTTCAGCGACAGAACATCGATTTTGGGTAGAAGCATTTTCATTCTATCTGCTTGTTCCAGTTCATCATTGCCAGGATTCATCGCTATTTTCATACCCAATTTGTGAGCGGTGTTGACGAGATACTCCAGTACCTCCATATTCCCCGCCAAACTCGTAACGTACAGCCATTGCGCATGCAGGTGAGCTTCGGGATAGTCCGAGATCTCGTGTGTATGCGCAGCTCCTCGGTAAATGAGGATCGTCCGTTCACCATCACCGTTGAGTAATATGGTCGAGTATTGCGTGCCAAGTGACTGATGATAGACCACCCGTGAAGTATCAACATTATCTTCAGCAAGCGCATGGATGATATTTGTCGCCGCACTATCATGACCGAGCTTACCAGCGAAAGCAGCGTGGAGACCAGCTCTCGCGAATGTCACTGCAGCGTTACTCGCACCCCCGCCAGTCCCAAATGTGATGCGATCGACTTCCAGTTTGGCACCGAGTGGAAACTGCTCGGCACATTCTTTGGTCTCAGGATTACACACCGCAGAAATTGTCTCGCCCTGCAGATACACGTCCTGGGAAGCTGCTCCGATAGCGATGATAGACATGTCGGGATGGTCCATAATGTTCAAGTTAAGCATAACAAATTTGCTACAATTATGAGTAATGTCATTCACGCAACTCCAGACCCTCTACTATTCGTTTGGCCAAAGTCCCTGGCTCGATGCTCTCAGTCGAGACATGATCGAGTCGGGTGAATTGAAGCGCTACATCGATAGTGGCATACGCGGCGTGACGTCTAATCCCAGCATCTTTGAAAAAGCTATACTTGGTAGCGATAGTTACGATTCTACGTATCAGTACTTACGCCGTGAAGGTCACGATGTCGAGGCAGCGTTCGTACGTTTAGCACGTCAGGATATCCAGACGACCGCAGATATGTTGCTACCTCTGTACAAACGAACAGTTGGTCGTGACGGGTATGTCTCTATGGAAGTCTCGCCCCGCTTTGCGCATGATACTGAGAAAACAGTCGAGCAAGCTCGCTGGCTTTGGGACACAATCGAACGACCCAATCTCATGATCAAAGTACCGGCAACTCGCGCAGGTTTACCGGCTATCGAACAACTGACTCGTGAAGGCATCAATGTCAACGTCACACTTGTCTTCGGACTACATCGCTATCTCGAAGTGATGCACGCCTATCTCAAAGGGCTCGAAACCCGTGACGGTAAACTCGATCACATTCATAGTGTTGCGTCATTTTTCGTGAGTCGTGTCGATACTCTGATCGACGAGAAGCTGAAAGAGTTACACAAGCCCACTGCTTCACGACTCCGAGGTCACATAGCCAATGCTCAAGCCTACGTCGCATATGAGATGTTCCTAGAGACTTTCTGTGAATCTAAGCGCTGGAACGAACTAAAAATGCGCGGAGCCAATATCCAGCGCCCGCTCTGGGCATCCACTTCAACCAAAAATCCTTCTTATCCAGACCTACTATACATTTCCAACCTAGTCGTCGAGAACACTATCAATACCATGACGCCCGAGTCTATCGGCGCACTTGAAGACCATGGCAATCTCTTACAAGTCGCAGTCACGCCAGAACGCATCAAGCATGCGCACGCCGTGCTCAATCACATCAAAGATTTAGGAATCGATATGACGGACGTTAGTCATCAACTTGAAAAAGAAGGCGTCGAGAAGTTTGAAAAAGCGTATGATGCCATACTTGCAGCTTTGGCTGCAAAAGACTAAGGCCGAGCCTTTCCGGCGGAATTGTAAAAGGTTATTTTACTTTCGACGACGGATTGTACTGCATCGTACACCGCTTGATTGATTTTGATAATGGCGAATTCATCCTTGTTTTCAGCCAGAACTTTTTCAAGTGTCGTACGGTAGGCATATCGCATGTCTGAGTTTACGTTGATTTTGCTGACACCGATCTGGACCGCTCCTTCAAAATAGTGACCTTCAGTATCGCTGCCACCATGCAAGCTCAAATTACAATCCACAGCATCGCGTATCTTTTGCAACAACTCAAGATCGAGGACTTTCGGGACAGGATATTTCCCGTGCAGATTCCCGATCGCGACGGCATATGTATCGACACCAGTTTCCTCAACAAATGCTCTGACATCAGCAGGCTTGGAGAATGTCTTCTTCACCTCATCATAATCAATTGTTTCATTATGCACATTTGATGAGCCCATGAAATAATGTGCCTCGCTCTCGACACATGCACCAGTGAGTTTGGCATATTGGACTACTTCTTTCGTCGCCTCGATGATCTCTCGGTCAGTCGCATCGTGATTGGATTGACTAACGTCAATATGGATAAACTCATACCCTGCATCAATACCTGCCTTGGCGTCTTCAACTGAAGGCGAGTGATCGAGATTGATGTACATTTCGACACCATACTCCCGCTTGTAGTTGTCGACCATATCACGAATGTTATAGAGACCCAGAGCCTTGACCTCGCCATCACTAACTTCCACCATGACAGGCGCATTCATCTTCTTGGCAGCGCGCGCAACTGCGACAAGTGTTTCTTGATTGTCGACGTTGAATGCCCCGACAGCAAAATGTTCGCTTCGAGAACGTTTCATCAGTTCTCGCGCTTTGGCACAGTTTTCTCGTATCTCAGGCAATGTCAGTGGCATAATTATTTCCCTTTCATACTTACAACATCATGTGCACTCATAACAATATGGCGATCGCTCAAACCAAAATGCTCCATGAGCTCTTCCGGCTTGCCGGATTCACCAAATCTATCTCGCATACCGATACGACGCATCGGTGTGGGCAAATTCTCTGAGAGCACTTCAGCTACTGCACCTGCAAGCCCCCCGGCTATCTGCCCCTCTTCACAGACGACAACGGCACGTGTTTTATCTACGCTATGAAGTATCGTATTTTCGTCCAACGGCTTGATCGTTGGGACGTGGAGCACTTCAGCATCAATACCATCATGATGCAACTTCTGGGCTGCAACCATAGCATGGTATGTCATGAGTCCCGTCGCGATGATCGTGACATCACTCCCAGGACGATATATATAGGCTTGCCCGATCTCAAATGGCGTCTCTGGCATCGTCATGATGGGCGAAGCCTCACGGGCGACCCGTAAATATGCAGGATTTTTGGTGTCTTTGGCCAGTGCGAGCGTAGCTTTTTCGGCTTCTACTGCATCGCCAGGCACGATGACCGTCATGTGCGGCAACACACGCATGAGTGCAATATCTTCGAGCATCTGATGTGTTGCACCGTCCGGACCGACAGAAATACCAGCGTGCGAACCAACAATTTTCACTGGACGTTCATTGAGGCATATTGTCGTTCGGATTTGCTCCCAATTGCGACCAGGACTAAATGCTGCATACGATGACACGAAGGGGATCTTGCCCATTGCTGCAAGCCCTGAACCGACGGTTACGAGGTTCTGCTCGGCGACGCCTACTTCAAAGAAGCGATCAGGAAAAGCCTCCGCAAACATATTCATCTGCGTCGAGCCTGTGAGATCAGCACACAGTGCCACGATGCGATCATCAGTTTCGCCCGCAGCCTTCAGGCCACGCCCAAATCCTTTTCTCGTTGGTTCAGACTGGAGGTCACTATGTATCTGGTGAAGGTGAAGGCTACTCATGTTCACTCCTGATCTTGCCACGAAGCGTTCTTAACTCATGGAGAGCTATTTTCGCCTGTTCAGCACGTGGTGGCGCACCCGCCACATCTTCGATACCGACCGGTATACCATGCCAATGATAGTCGTACTCCATAAAATCCACTCCTTTACCCGGGATAGTATGAGCCAGTATGACTGAGGGACGTTCGACAACTGCACGCGCCTGAGAACATGAATCGATGATCTCTTGGATATTATGGCCATCGATATCTTGGACGTGCCAGCCAAAGCCCTCCCATTTGGCGCGTAAATTCTCAAGCGGCATGACCTTTTCTGTCATCCCATCGATCTGAATGTTGTTGCGGTCGACGATGGCGATGACATTATGTAGCTTGTACTTGCTGATAAACATCGCCGCTTCCCAGACGTTACCCTCGTCTAGTTCCCCGTCGCCGGTCACCACATATACCCATCGATGACTTTGGTTGTTCAGCTGCATACCCAATGCCATACCAGCCGCCTGACTTAAGCCCGAACCCAATGGCCCGCTTGTCGTTTCTAGCCCTGGCAGTCGCAATCGCTCGGGATGCCCTTGTAAACGTGAACCAAATTTGCGAAGCGTTTGTAACTCTTCGCGATCAAAATACCCAGCGTTTGCAAGTGTGGCGTACAGACCCGGCGCGCAATGACCATTGCTTAGCACAAAGACATCACGATCCTCCCAGCTTGGATTCTTCGGATTGTGGCGAAGTATATCAAAATACATAGCAGTGAATACGTCGGCGAGATCCAATGGACCCGCGGAATGTCCACTGCCAGCTTCTTCCAGCATCTTGATGATATCTTGCCGGATAGTATTGGCGATGAGTTCGAGTTCTTTGACTGTACGTGTTTGTGGCATAGAAAAACTGCGATCCTCTTTCTCTAAAACTATACCATAACCTTTATGAGACGAGACTTACCAATCGACTATATACGTCCTGAGGTTTGTCTGCGTGCTGAATAGCACCCCCCACGTTCAATACGTCCACGCCACCGTCAACAAGTTTTTTGGCATTATCTTGATTTACGCCACCGTCCCAACCCAGCTCAAGAGAGGAGAGATCAGAGGCCAGAGACCGGAGGTCGGAGACTTTGGAAAGCAAGTCCAGGTTTGCTGTACCACCATAATGCCCAAGGTTTCCAGAAAAAATTAGAACGTGATCAAATTCAGCAACAACCGACTCGATGTTCGATGCGGGTGTGTCAGCCAAAAGCGCAACTCCTCGTTTGATACCGAGCTTCCCGAACTCTGAACTCCGATCTCTGAACTCTCTAAATCCCTCCGCCTCTGCGTGTACGATGACGAGATGAGGCTTTAGAGAGATCAACGTCTCTATATGTCTTTCCGGATGTTGATACATGAGATGTATGTCAGCAATGATCTCCTCGGGCCACCAATAGTTGATAAGCTCAGGACTTCTTGTCTCTACGAATTCACCGTCCATAAGATCCAGGTGTATTCGTTCACTGAAGCTAGCAATCTTCTCGAGCTGCTCTTTATACTCTTTGACAGAATACGGTGTCACCGAGGGACATATACATGCCATCAGATATCGTCCATTTGTCTATTACGTCGGATGTACCGTGTCGCTCCCGCAAACGGTGTCTCGAGCCACGCCTTGACTATCGCGTTCGTTTCATCTTCTTTCAAAATCCGAGAAGGCAAGCACAAGACATTGCTATCGTTATCATTACGCGTGATCTTTGCTTCCTCAACATCCCAGACGACAGACGCCCTGATGCCTTTGAAACGATTCGCAGCCATAGCCATGCCCTGCCCGCTGCCGCATATCAAAATTGCTCGAGGGTCCTGATCAGTACTACCGAGTATTTTTGTTGCTGCTATTGCAGCAAATTGAGGAAAATCATCCTCAGGGTCCAATTGCTTGTCGCCAACATCTTCGACATCGTAGTTATTGCGGGAAAGGTAGGCAAACAACTCTTGCTTCAGTTCAAACCCATTATGATCAGAGCCTACGTATATTTTCATGCCTGCTGCAATGCTTTACCGACGTCTGCCGTCATCTCAACGAGCCTGTTGCTATAACCCCACTCATTGTCATACCAAGCGACAACTTTGACCATGTTGCCACCTATGACAGCAGTGAGCGGCAGATCGACAGTGGCTGAGTGGCTGTCACCTTTGAAATCCGAAGACACGAGTTCCTCTTCAGTAACTGCAAGTATGCCTTGGTAATACGGTTCCTTTGCGGCCTTTTTGAAAACTTCTTTGACTTCATCGACAGTAACATCTCGTTTGGTGATCACCACAAAATCAGACAACGACACGACAGGGGTCGGAACACGAATCGATAATCCACCGAAGACGCCTTTGAGTGACGGCATGGCTTGTGCAGCGGCTATCGAAGCCCCGGTCGTTGTCGGCACGATATTCTCAGCAGCAGCCCGAGCTTCGCGTAGATCTTTGGCTGGAGCGTCCTGCAAGCGCTGGCTGGCCGTATAGCTATGGATGGTCGTCATCATCGCCTTCTCTATACCAAATGCCTGTTCCAACACCGCCATGACTGGTGTGATGCAGTTCGTCGTACATGATGCGTTGGATATGACTGCTCCGGCATGGTCGAGTTCATCTTCGTTGACGCCAAGGACTATTGTATTGGCACCTTCGCCTTTAGCGGGAGCCGAGATGATAACTTTTTTGGCTCCAGCTTGCTCAACATGCGCTTTTGCTTTGGCGGGATCTACAAACAGACCCGTTGATTCTATGACGACGTCTACGGCCAAGTCTTTCCATGGCAACTCTGCAGGATCAGTCTTGGCAAATACCTGTATTGGCGTGCCATTCACGATGATATGCTGGTCATCAAATGTTACTTGGTTTTGGTAAGTTCCATAACTTGAGTCGTACTTCAAAAGGTGTGCCAATGTCTTCGTGTCGGTCAGATCGTTGATCGCGACGATCTCAAGATCATCACGCTCAAAGGCAATTTTGAACGCATTGCGACCGATTCGCCCAAAACCATTGATAGCGATTTTTGCTTTCATTCGTCCTCAATTCGCTTATGCTTGTATACTTAGATACTACTGATTGGCGAACGTTTTCGCAACCATATCATTCCTAGGCGTAAGTATTAGTCGAAGTGATGTAAGTATTCGCTCATAGCGCTCGACTTCACGTCGAACTCTTTCATAGGGTGTCAAATTCGCGTTCAAGGTCATACCTAAAGCTGCAGAAATCCCGAGTAACGAGGCGTCGTACTCACCACCTTCTGCTCGAAGCAGCAATTCCACAACAGTTGGCTCCGGCCCCATTTTTGCAAATAATTGCTCCGCTCTCAGACTCTCATCTCCTTGAGCGCGACACCATACTTTATCAACTACGATCTCCGGGATTTGATCTGTAGAGGCAAGCGCAGTGCGACCTACAACCAATTCAGATTTGCTCTTAACTCGACTAACTATAAGACCGTCGATGTGACGCCAATACAAGTTTGCCTGAAACAGCGTTCTCGGCGTGAAACTGCCTTGGGGCACATAACTTCCGCCCCCTTCCGCATAAAGATGGAGTTTTAGAAGAAGTTGTACTTCATCCATATACGGAACACGCGATATGTCATCGAGTACCTCTGCTTCTATCTCACCCAGTTGACTAACAACCCCATATCGATCTAAAAAGATGAGTTCGGATACTGCGGCAGGAGACTTGATCTGGGGAAGCTGGCCTGGCTTTTGAACCCTCCCACTATGAACTGATGGGCGTGTAACGACTTGGGGAAGAGAGAAAAACCTGCCGACCGAGTTTTTGTCAGGATTGTGCGGATATAGATAGATATGCGCCATTGATCCCGTAAATCGCGTACCACTCTCTTCTGTCCCATCGAATAAAGCTCCCTCTCCTGGGACACTGATCACATACAGCTCAAGTTGTGGATTGGTTTTCGGCTCTGACTGCATCACATACCGCAAAGCAACAACCTCACTGCCTCGCTGACGCTCCATGAGTTCTCGCCAGGCAGCTATTTCCCCCTCTTGTGTCGGTTCTCCCTCGTTGTATGTGGTCATATCTGTTCGATTCCTGGGTATTCTATACCTATATTCATGAAGCATCTACGTGATATACACATCATTTGCTCTACGCTTTCTACCTCAAGAGAGCTATACTTTTATCCACAATGTACGCTGATGATCTATGCAAACTAGCACGTGACCACTATAGCCCTGAAGACTACGGACGAATTCAGAGGGCCATTGCAGTCGCCACAGAAGCTCACGATGGACAAATGCGCGCTTCTGGTGAGCCGTACATCACACATCCTCTGAGTGTCGCTGCGATACTCATCGGCTGGCGAATGGATATCGACAGCGTGCTTGCCGGTATATTGCACGATACTGTCGAGGACACTGACCTCACGCTCGAACAAATCCAAATGTCGTTTGGCGAGGATGTGGCGCATCTAGTCGATAGCGTCACGAAAGTCAGCCAAGCACGCAGTGGGATGCGCGAGCTAGATTCGTACCTCCCGCGCACCAAAGACAACCTCAGTAAACTTCTGATCGCAACTAGTAAGGACCTCCGTGCGCTTATCGTCAAACTTGCCGATAGGCTACACAATCTTCGAACACTTGAACACCTGACGCCCAAACAACAGAAAAAAATCGCCAAAGAATCGCTCGAAGTTTTTGCGCCGTTGGCCGACCGACTTGGTATGGGTATCCTCCGTACCCAGATAGAGGAACTGTCATTTTTCTACCTACACCCCGAACAGTCTCAAAAACTACATCGCGAACTCAAAGCTCGTCTTCGCAAAGCACAACGCCAATTCGAGACAATCCGACAAGAAGTCACGAAAACACTTAACGAGCAAGGCATCGTATTTGAAATCGATGGCCGAGTCAAAAGCATCTACAGTCTCTACAAAAAGCTCAAAAAAGCCGGATCAATCGAAAATGTATATGATTTACTCGCGCAACGCATCATCGTCGATACTCCAGCGCAGTGCTATCAAGTGCTCGGGATTTTGCACAACCTCTTTCGGCCTATGCCAACACGCATCAAAGATTACATAGCCTCACCCAAACCTAACGGCTATCAGAGCCTACACACAACCGTCATTACACCGCATGGTGGCATCGTAGAATTTCAAATTAGAACCAAAGATATGCACGAATTCGCAGAGAGAGGACTCGCGGCTAGCTTCTATTACAACGAACAGAAGCTCGGCGAGGATTATGTAAACCGAAATATCCAGATGTTGCCACGTCAACTCAAGTGGGTTGCTGAGCTCCAAGAGGCAACCAAAGATCTCAAAAAAGGCGGCGACTTCAACCCCGAAGACCTGAAAGTTGATCTATTCAGTGATCGCATATTCGTCTATTCCCCACGTGGAGATATTTTTGACCTGCCAGTAGGTTCGTTTCCGCTTGATTATGCATTCTCAGTGCATGGTGATCTTGCGCAGCGTGCAGCCGGCTTCAAGATCAATGGACTTATCGCGCCTTTTGATCGGCGTCTGAATAATGGCGACGTCGTCGAAGTTATAACGCGAAACAACGTCAAGCCCCACGCCGATTGGCTACAGTACGTTCTGTCGCCTCGCGCCAAACAAAAACTCCGCCACTACTTACGTGTGACGGAGCAAGTGTTATAGAGATGCCCTATTTGCGAGATTCTTGATATCGCTGTATGCACTCCTCGAGAACCTTGGCGGCTGCTTGCTGGTCTCCCCAGCCAGTGATCTCTACTTTGTCACCTTTGAGGTCTTTGTAGTGTTCAAAATAGTGCTGAGTAGACTTTTTGAACTGCTCACCAAGATCATCAACCGTTTTGATATGATCTTTGCTTTTGTCACTCTTGATCACACCGATGAGTTTATTGTCTACCTCGCCTGAGTCATTCATGTACATGACACCCAAGACGCGCATCTCGGCCACCATCCCCGTAGGGAGAGCGTCGTCTGTGACAAGTAGAATATCGAGCGCATCATTGTCCTCATCAAGCGTACTCGGGATAAATCCATAGTCTGTCGGTGATCCCAAATGCGTCTGATGGATACGATCGATGAAAAAGTACCCGTATTCTGCATTGTATTCTACCTTGAGGCGTGAACCTTTTGGATTTTCAATCACGACATTGACAACAGCAGGAGCATCATCTCCCACTGGCAATTGCGTTAAGTTCATAGTCATTACTCCTTAATTCGACCTGTATTGTACTACAGTTTACCGTTGAGATACTCACGAATTTTGAGCGCAGCAGTCGCTCCTTCGCCCGTTGCCGAGGCTATTTGCATCGTCGCACCGCTTCGTACGTCACCCGCAGCAAAGACACCTCGCATATTAGTCATAAGATTGTCGTCAGTCTTTACGAAGCCGATTTCATCCACTTCGATGCCGGAATCAGCCGCAAATTGTGTCGTAGGCTTGAGCCCGATAAATATGAAGACGCCGTCGGTCGGAAATTCTTTTGCCTCACCTGTGATCGCATCTTTGCCGACCACTTTTTCGACTTTGTTATCTTTGCCCACGATTTCGTCGGTCGTGGTATTGAAATGTACAGTGATCTTATCCTTGTGTGCCTCGAGTTCGTGTTGCAGTACTTCTGATGCCCTCAGATGGTCGCTCCGCACCAACATATCTATATGTGTCGCAAATTTTGTTAGAAACATTGCTTCTTGGACTGCTGAGTTACCGCCACCTACGACGACGATGGATTTATCGCGATAAAAAGCCCCGTCACATGTCGCACAGAAATGCACCCCACGCCCCATATACGTTTCCTCGCCGGGAATCCCGAGTTTTTTATAATCTGTACCCGTGGCGATCAACACGGCCTTGGCTTTGTATTCACCATCAGTCGTTTCGATGAGTTTATACTCACCATCCTCAGTAATCTTGGAGACTTCTGCAAACTCGATGACCGCACCAAATCGTTCTGCTTGTTTCTGCAGCTCTTCGGCCAGTTTAAGCCCCGTGATCCCTTCAGAGAATCCAGGGTAATTATCCACTTGATCGGTGATCGCGGCCATGCCTCCGATGACGCCCTTTTCGAGCAGTACGGTATCAATATCTTCTCGTGTTGTATATATCGCAGCGGATAGTGCCGCCGGTCCCGCCCCTATCATGATGACATCATGTTCTTTAGAACTTGTTGGGGCCGTAGATATATCAGACATATGTTCCTTATGTACGTTATGCGTGCGATTATAATAGCTTAGGCTTTTTTACGATACTGCGGGTGCGAGCTTGGAGAGGTTAAAACCAACGATCACTTCTTTGCTATCATCTGTTTTCGTCACGACCGTGACAGGAACGGTCAGTGCACCACTGAGTTCGAGCGCTTCTTTTTGCCGCTCGGGTTGTTGGTCTAGGTTGACCTCTTCGTATGTGTGGCCTTTACTTGCGAGCCATTTTTTTACCATCCCACAGTAGGCGCAGGTATTGGTCGTAAAAATTGTGATATTTTTTGGCATCTCCCCCCATCCTTTTCGTATGTTGTTATGTTCGTACAACAGTATATATTGTGCTTATGCTTGTCGCAAGACACTACATGTAGTCAAAATGACTACTGACCTTGGGTGTCTATTTTCACCAGTTCGATATCAAATACCAAGTCTGCATTGGCGGGGATACCTGATCCTGGAGGAGGTGTAGCTCCGTATGCTTGAGCGGCAGGGATCACAAGTCGTCTCGTGCCACCGACTTTCATACCGGGCACGCCCTCAGTCCACCCTTTGATCACACCACTCAGTTCGAAAGATATCGGATCGTTACCAAAATCCTTGTTGCTCTGGAATATGACACCAGTCGAAGCGATTGCCCCCGTGTAGTTAGCACTCACCTTGGCACCAGGTTTCACGACCTCCCCAGTACCCTCTTTGATATCTATTTTCTGTAACTCAGCAACACTACTGACCGGCTGAAAATTCGAGAGTTTACGATTTGGATCCAATGTTTTCTCCTTTTGTTGATTCTGATCCTGCAACTGTTGTGCAGCTTTATTGATTTCTTCTTGCTTTTTGGCATCATCGTTTTGCTGAGCCACGAGCAGGAATACACTTCCGATAGACGTTGCCAAAAATGCGAGTATGACAACAACCAGTAAAATCTGCGTTTTACGCATTGTAACCCTAACCTCCTCCTTGACGTTACGCTTTAGTATACCGTACCTCACGCCAGCGATGTGTTGTTATCGTGTCACTATTCCTAATGCATGTACTACGCAGCAAGTTCAAATTTTTTGAGGGATTCTTTGGCAGATTCTGTCTTGCGATTTTGCAACTGGAGTAACTGCGCGTAGATGCCATCAGTGCGAGAGAGCTCCTCAGGACTACCGATCTCATCAATACGGCCATTTTTGATCGTTACGATTTGATCCACGCTCTGAATTGTACTCAAACGGTGGGCAATGATGATCGTAGTGCGGTTTTTCATCAATCGTTCCAATGCCTCTTGAACCATCGCCTCACTACGACTATCAAGACTACTTGTCGCTTCGTCGAGTACCAATATCGGTGCGTCTTTGAGCAGGGCTCGAGCGATAGCGATACGCTGTTTCTGACCACCTGACAATTTAAGACCTCGTTCACCTATCTCTGTATCATAGCCTTTTTCGAATTTACTGATGAATTCATGGGCATTCGCTGCCTTAGCTGCAGCGATGATCTCAGTTTCTGTCGCCTTGGGGTTGGCGTATGAGATATTCTCTCTGATAGAACCGCTAAACAGTGATGGGTCTTGGAATACAACACCAATTTGACCCCGCAAACTTGCTTGTGTCACGTCAGCAATATCCTGTCCGTCGATAAGGATAGTGCCGGACCGAGGCTCATATAATCTCAAGAGGAGATTAGTAAGTGTCGTTTTACCTTCACCACTTTCCCCGACCAGCGCGATCCTCGTATCGGGCTTGATATCAAAGGTGATGTCATGAAGCACTGTAGAATCGGTCGTATACCCAAAATCTACATGATCAAACTTTATCTCACCTTTTTTCACGCTGAGAGACGTGGCAGTCGGTCTATCTTTGATCTCCGGCTCTAGACTCATCGCTTCAAAGTAGTCTTTGCTATCAGCAATTGCGCGTTGAGTATTCTCGACGAGGAATGTGATCGTAAAGAGCGGGATACGTATGAGTGCACCATATTGGATAAGCAACACGGCCTCGCTTGGGGTCAGCTGTCCGTGAAATGCTTGCCAACCTATGACGCCATATACGAGACCAAACACGAGATTGAGAATTGTGTTGCGTTGATTGTCGCGTATATGCCAGTAGCGACTCTGTGGCTTCGTGAGATCCGAGATCGCCTTCATATGTTTACTGAAAAATTTGAGCTCTCGTGATTCTTGGGCGTAACTTTTGACTACTTTCACCTGTGAGATTGATTCTTGAAAACGTCCATACGCAATATCTTGATGCGTATTCTTCTCGCCCTGATATTTCTGCCATTTCTCACTTGTACGCATGGTGAGCCACAAAAAAATCGGGTAAAGCGACAGCAATAATAGCCCTACTTGCCAACTGTAATATGAAACGATGATGAGACTGAAGACACTAGTGAGGATGAACTGGCCGAAGTTGTTGGCCATCATATTCATAAACTGTGTGACTTGTGCGATAGAGCGATTCAGTCGTGCCGTGATCTTACCGGACAACTCAGTGTCAAAATAACTCTGAGGCATCGATAGCATATGTTTGTAGTAACGATCACTCAACAGTCGATTCATCCGCGACGACATGAGGTCGCCGATATATCCGCCGACATTGGTGAGCAAGCTCACCATCAACTCGGCAATCACTATAAACAGCACGAAGAGCAGGATCTTGCCTTGTGTTGCACCAAGTCCTCTCGTCAATTTGAGAAGTTCGTCGATGATACCCTTCGTAAAGATTGGTTGTAACTGATTAAGAAACGCCACCAGAACATTGAAAATCACAATAATCACATAAAATGGCCACAGTTCTTTGGTGAACTTCAATATTCTCAATATAAACTTCATGCTGTTAGTTTACGTGTTAAGTATTGATTTTGCCAAGCGTTTGCTGTCGCGGACTACCAACCGCCTCCTCCACCACCACCGCCCCCGCCACCAGAGAAACCACCACCTCCACTAAATCCGCTACTACTCGAGCTGCTCGGTGGCGCAAAACTCGTTCCCATCGCACTGACGCTATTACTCAGGCTCGTCGCGAAATATACAGTATTAAATGTCGACCAGTTACCCGCATACCATTCTGGTGGTGTTGTATACAGATCCTGGAACTGACCGGCCCATTGTTTCTCGACGCCGAGGATAATAGCAAACGGTAGGAGCTTCTCAAAAAGCGCGACAGTTCGAACTGGCTCGTGATGATTTGCTGCATAGGGAGCATAGGGTCCCTGCAACATTTTGAGCCGATCTTTCTCGGCCACGCTGAGATAGAGTTTGAGTCCCTGTAGGTGTTCTTTGGCAGCTACACCCTTGTCGCTTCGTTTGGCCATGAGAAAACCGACAATCACGAGATTGAGTGCACCAATAATCAACCCGACCGATATCCAGGAATGCAAAAGGCCAGACAAAATCCAGCACACCACCGCCATCACTATCACGCCACCAGACTTCGATGGTCTGGTCGCATAGTACCCCGCCACATCCAAACGATCCTGTACGGATTTTTGAACATCGGCAACGGTTTTGTAGAACGACCGCTTGAGAGATGAAAGTTTTACGACTTCACCTTTGCGTCGAGTGTCAAAGATGCCTTCTAGCACCTTGCGTTCATGCGCCAGGAGACCATCAAAATCATCATTGAGCAGTTCGAACGAGTAGGTCAGTTTTTTTGAGAAAATTGACGTCTTCCCTGTTTCTATGATCTTTAGATACTTACGAACGGCGAGATCGATGATGGTCGCAGATACGTCACGACTATCAGTCGTGAAGTCCAGCAGCGTACCTGCTTCGGCCGGCGTCATACCGTCAGGAGCGTCATATTCGGGTACGATCACACCTTTGCCTTTGGGGTCTTTCCCATCTCGCCACCACTTGCGCCACGCATAGACTGTGATCCCTAGACCGGGGATGAGTATTTGCGCGACCAGCCATACATATTCTCTATATCGCTCCCATGCGGTTGGTTCACGGAAGTACCCTCGATCAAAGCCCGCCACAAATGTCAGCGTTTCGCCAGCGAGTAAGGTACGTGTGGTGTGAACTTCGATAGTATCAGAGGAGACAGCAGTGATTGCGCAAGACGATTCTGTCGAACCAAAACTTCCCGTGAAGCAAGCGAGTTTGTTTGGTATCAAGTGTAACCCTTCTGGATAATGCACTTGAGCTTGCACCCTCTGGAACGGCTGGGCCCACTGGTCGCCGTTGACGTCCCAGTAGAGTTCATCAACCCCACCTTGGTTCATGTGCATTATATTGTCCATTTCATATGAGAGTACGTACGTTTGCTTTCCTGTCACAGTCTTGTTGGGGTCACCGATTTTCGCGACCACATTGCCATTGTCGGTGTATATCGACGCAATACCCTCCTGGGTCTCAGACAAAAACTTCGTATGTAGCTTCTGTTTCCCATACGTGAGTGGCAATGCACGAAGAATGCCGTGATTGTAATCACTAAAATTCACTTCGACGTGCTCGGTAGCTTGTAGAGTTCCACGGGGTTTCGTATTGTCGATGTGATAATCAGCAGTGAAATTGGTGACGACAAAATCGCTCGTCGATGCAGCAGCATTCCCAATATGTAGAATCGCCATCAATGCTGCAATAAGTCCGATGATGCCCATCGGCTTTACGTTCGATGCAAAGCGCTTCACGTACTAAATCCTCTCAGCGCCGAGCTTGTCTTTGGCTACTTTGGCAGTGTCATCCAGCAGTCGATTCACTTCTTCTGCCTTGAGCGTCCGATTGTATGCACTTAACCACAATCTATATGTCATATGCTTACTCGACTCGTCTGCTTTGTAGATATCAACGGGGCGAAGTACAGCGATCGTATCGTCAGGTTTATTGGTTTCGATCTCGGATCGTATCAGCTCGAACACATCACGGTACTGTGTATCTGCAGGTATTTTGAGACTTATGTCTTGCTGAACCTTTGGGAACTTTGGCAATGGTACATAATCGTGAGTGTCTAAATCTTCGAGAATATCTAGGGATACTTCGAATCCGGCAGTGAAATCTGGTAGTTTCAACGCTTTTCGAACTGCAGCTCGGTACTCACCGACGACTCCCCAAATCATGTTGTCGCGCACGATTACTGCTGATCGTTTTGGTTCGTATGGAGCGCACATCTGCATCCCCCATGGGTCAGAGCTGAGATCAAATTCATCGAGCGACATGAGATCGGTTTGGACATTGGGCAGTATTTGTTCGAGGTACACACGAGCCTGATAGTACGCGGCGCCAGCATATTTGCGCGAGGCTGTTTTGTCATCAGCCGTGAAGACGAGTGCCACATGCAGACCCTCAGCTGGCAGTTCGGGCTCAACCTTGTCTTGTTGTCCGATCATATGGATCTTATTTATCTCAAATATGGCAAGCTCATTATCGTCTGAGCGAACCATGTCGGATTTGAGATTCGGTTGGACTTTTTCCAGCAGGCTTGGCGTGAGACTCAGTCGGTAGAATTGGAGTTCCGGACTGAGGGCGTTGCTGAGTTTGAAAGCCTTACTTTCATCCTGACCTACTTTCTTCAGCACGTCACCATGGACGAAGGTGTAAGTCAGAACTTCGTTGGCGCCAGCTGCACTAAGGATGTCACTGACTTTGGATTTTCGATCCATAACCGCATTGCGAACTGCTGGAGTGATGGTGTGTTTGGGCAGCTCCAACGGTATGTGGTCATAGCCATAGAGTCGTCCGACTTCCTCGACAATGTCCTCTGGAATCTCAATATCGGTTCGCCAAAACGGTGCTGTGAAGCAGACTTCGTCGATACCAATCGTATGCTGCTGAAACTCCACATTTTCAAGCAACTCGATCATTTCATCCCGCGACAACTTTAGACCCAATCGTTCATTGACAAATGCCGTAGCCACGTTCACATGGTTATAGTCTGGAACTTCGACCTTAGCATCTATCACGGGGCTTGCCTGCTTGCCATCACATGACTCATCTACCAATTTCATGGCATAGACGATGGCTCTGTCATTCTGTAAAGGCGATTGACCTTTGTTAAATCGAGTTACCGCATCGGTGAAGAGTCCATATTTCATACTCGTACGACGAATAGAGTACATATCAAATGTCGCCGCCTCGATGATGATGCTTTTGGTGTTTTCGTCGACTTCGGTATCCGCTCCGCCCATCACACCACCAACTCCTACCACTTCTTTGTCTGTTGCGATGACAATTGCCGGATCATCCAAATCGATAGTTTTACCATTGAGCAGAGCCACTGTTTCGCCTTTACGAGCTTTGCGCGCCACCAGTGTTGGGACTTTGCCGCTTCGATCTTTGACCTTATCGTAATCATACGCATGCAGCGGCTGGCCAGTGAGATACATGACATAGTTCGTCATATCGACGATATTGTTGATCGGCCGTATGCCGACACGTGTTAGTCCTGCCTGCATCCACATCGGACTCGGTTTGATCTCGATATCTTTCATCGCTACCGCCATGAAACGTGGCACTAGATCAGGGACTTCTACGTTGACCTCCAGCGGCAACTCATCGACAGATTCAAAAGTTGGTTCCTGGGTGTACCACTCGGGGCTTTGAAAATGAAAACCTTGGATCCCGGCAAGTTCACGGGCAACTCCTAAGACCCCAAAAAGATCAGGTCGATGGGTAAACATTTTATTTTCGATATCGACGACAACATCATCACATCCATAGAGATTTTTGAACGGTGTGCCGGGTTTTGTATTGTCTTCGCCTACATCCTTGGCGTCGATTTCCAAGATACCGTCGTGAGTATCGCCGAGACCCAGTTCTTTGGGGCTGGCGAGCATGCCATTACTGACAACGCCACGGATTTCTCGTGATTCAAGCACGAACGGGTCTTTATCATGCGTGCTTGGCACTGTTGCGCCTGGCTGAATCCATGCCACAGTCAGGCCAGTAGTGGCATTGGGGGCACCGCACACGACTACGACATGGCCATCGTCATTGCGTTTGACTTTTTTGTTGACACCGCCATCATCAATCGTACACACGTTCAACTTATCGGCATTGGGGTGTTTGTCGCAAGTGATAATTTTCGCCACGACAACACCATCAAATCTTGGCCCCCACTCCACAACTTCGTCGACGGCACCGAGTTGTGCCCCGATTTTTTGGACCAGCTTTTTCACTCCAACCTTCGTGGAGTCAACATTGCTATAGTATTTGGCCCAATGGAGTGAGACTTTCATGCAAATTGCCTCAAAAATTCTATTTTTCCAGATTCAAAATGACGGACATCTTCGATACCGTACTTCATCATCACAAGACGATCAATTCCGCAACCCCAGGCAAATCCCGTATACATATTCGAATCTATACCAGCCATTTCGAGCACGTTCGGGTGTATCATGCCGCAGCCGAGTAGTTCGATCCAACCTGAATGCGAACATACATGACAACCCTTTTTCTGACAAAACGGACAGCTCATTGCAAATTCAAAACTTGGCTCAGTAAACGGAAAATAATAAGGCTGTGTTTTGACATCGAGCTCTTGGTTGTAATACTCCTGTAGAAATATCTTCAATGTCGCCAGTAGGTGACCGACGTGTATGCCTTTGTCGACATAGATACCTTCTGCCTGATAGAACGTATGCTCATGACGAGCATCCAAATCTTCGTTACGAAAAACTCGATCCGGTACAAGTACGGCAATTGGATTACCGCTCTCTAAATTGGGCCGATATTTCTGAAGTAATCGATTTTGCATGGTGCTGGTATGTGCTGGTGCAACGAGTTGATTCCCGTCCTTGTCCTTTTGTTCGGTCATGAACGTATCGTAATCATCACGCGCTGGGTGTCCTTCAGGAAAGTTCAGCGCCGTAAACATGTGATGCTCATCATCCAGCTGACGAGACTCCTCGACATTGAAACCCATCCTATAGAAGATATCGGCTATGGTCTGAATTTCTTTCATCAATGGATGCTTGCTGCCAAATTCGCTGCTTAAGATACGAGGTCGTTTGTCACTTGAAACATTGACATCAAAAGGTGCCGTAACATCAATTGGTTCGACAGAATCTTTCGACTCACTTCCTGCAGCTACAAGTTGCTGTAGTTCGCTTTTGAGCTCGTTGACTTCCTGCCCAAACCCAGCTCGCTCTTCCGGAGCCAAGGTTTTGATTTGATCATACAGAGCCTTAAGCTCGATGGAGCGCAGGATTGATGCTTTGTCCTCCACTTCTTCCAAGCGCTTCACTAAGGTATCCGCTGCGTCCTGCACAGCCTGGTGTGTAAACGATTTCATTAGTGTTTATTGTAACTCCTAACAGATCAATATCAAAGATCGACCTCCATCACCTAGAACAGCGTTGTACTGTTTGTTAGTGAGTTATACTTAAGCATAATGACCAAAAAACTCACTCAAGAGGACCAGGACTTACTTGAACGCGCCAAGGCCGTACTGCAACAAAACGATCGTGGCAGCTACACCGTCCCCGCCAATGATCTCTACCCACATCAGTGGCTTTGGGATTCTTGTTTCATCGCCATCGGCCTGGCTCATGTCGATACAAATCGTGCCAAACAAGAAATCATGCATTTACTACAAGCCCAGTGGAGTAATGGCATGATACCGAACATTGTCTTCAATCAGTCCGACACAAAAGACAGCGCTCTGTGGGATAGCAAAGTCAGCCCCAAAGCACCTGTCGATCAAGCGACGAGCGGCATCACACAACCTCCCTTGATCGCAGAAGCTGTGACGAGAATAGGCAAACAACTAGAACCGACAGAGAGACGAAGTTTCTATCATGCCGTGTACCCCAAACTCATTGCCTATCATGAGTGGCTGTACCGCGAGCGAGATCCACACCAGCAAGGACTTATTACATTGGTCCACCCATGGGAATCAGGGATGGACAACTCTCCACCTTGGGTAGAAGCGATGTATGCCAATCAAATCCCATGGTGGATTCGTTTGATCAACTGGCTTCCACTCGATGGATTGATAGATTTTGTCAGAAATGACACTCGTCATATTGATCGTCACGAACGTATTAGTACCTTGCAGGCACTCGTCTATTATCATGTATTGCAGCGCCTGAAGCGCAAGCAGTACGATAGCGCCCGGATATTGCTTCGCAGTCACTTTGCAATCCAGGATGTTGCATTCAACAGTATATTGGTTCGTGCCAATCACTTACTTCGTAAGATTGCGAACGATATCAAAGCCGAGATTCCTGAGGAGCTAGATAACAGGATGACAAAAGCTAGCGCCGCACTGGAAACACTGTATGACGCGACGAATCAACACTATCTCTCGCGACAACTCGTAACGGGTGAGTTTTTGAAGCAAGCTTCGGTAGCCAGCCTCTTGCCACTCTATAGCGACACTCTCACGACGGAACATACAGATGCAATTGTCCAAGAACTTTCGAGCAAAGGCTATGCCACACGCTACCCCATCCCTACAACTCCTACGACATCACCCTACTTTTCTCGGGAACGCTACTGGCAGGGCCCCACGTGGATCAACATCAATTGGCTCCTCATTGATGGACTAGAACGAACGGGACATGAAAAGTCCGCGCAAGAACTGCGAGAGGCGACGCTGCACCTCGTTCGCAAAAACGGATTTGCGGAATACTTTGACCCACATTCCGGGGAGCCCCGCGGGGCAAACAATTTCAGTTGGACTGCAGCTCTGACGATAGATCTATTATCTCGTTAGCCGCTCGGAGACCACTACTCAAAGCGCCGTGAACAGTTCCGTGGTTTCCGTCTGTCACTGTTGCTTCGCCTGCAAAAAACAATTTATCATCGATCGGGTACTCCAAACGAGCGCGCGCATCCTCCGACATACCGAGCGGCTCATTACTATACGATCCACCCGTGAATTCTTCTGAAGGTCCCCACACGACTCGTTTTCCACGTACGAACAGTGCGCGACAATCGATTCCTGTTATCGTAGAGAGTTCATCAAGAGCAGTATCGAATAATCTATCCTCATCCATCGACGCTAGTACCTGAGCTCTTTCGCCACCCACAAATCCCATGACCGTATTGTCGCTCCCGGCTGTAGTCCACCAACACGATACCTTGAGTAGCGTATTTGTGATCCCCTCTATAACGGGTATGGGGCGTGAGAAAGTCATAATAAGTTTTGTAGTAATACCCATCCCGATTTCCTTGATAGCTGTGCATTTTGAGTCAGGCAGAACTGGTCTAAAAACGACATCTCCGCGCTTCAATACTCCGAGCGGTATCGTGACGATAATTTTTTGCGCTTCGTACACATCCTTGCTCGTGCGGAGTTTGACAACCTCCCCGTCCCAGTCTATTGCCGTGACCTTTGTATCCAGTACCACCGGCAAGCCTTCAGAGAGATAGCTGATGACAGTTTCGTAGCCCTGGGGCAACGTATAATTCCCGCCATCATCAAGGTCGCGCCAACATTTTGCAAGCAATCTTGCGCTAATTGTTCTAGCGTCTGTTCCTTCGTAATCGCCAGATGATACCTCAACGAGTTTGCGAATTGTTTCATCCTCAATATGCACTCTGTAGTATTCAGACAAAGACATATCTTCGCCTTCGTATGCCACGATGCTCGCTTGAGCTTCTTCGAAGGCTTCTACGGCATCATTACCAAGTATTTTGCCTGTCGAATCAACCAGTTTCCTCTGGCCTGTCATTGGCAGCGCTTCAATATGACGCGATCTGAGGATATCCCACGTCGATACTTCTGCGCCATGGACGAATTCTGCACCCCATTCTACTGGATATCCCTCAGATCGATCCGTCCACACTCGTCCGCCCACACGGTTCTGTGCTTCCAGGACAACCACGGTAAGACCCGATAAACGAAGTCTGTTTGCAGCCGCTAAGCCTGCGATGCCGGCTCCTACGATCACTACATCATATGTCATGATTAGAATTTTGCTCTTTTATTGCCTTTTCGCCAAGTCTTCAGAGCTTGCTGGTAAGGCAAGAAGTTACGTGCGATAGCCAAATCTGCACGACGACGAATACGCCATGCACGATAACCTGTCTTGATACGATCGCCGTGCTGATATACGGCCCAGCCATGGCCGACCGGCACGACATACACTGGCGGATGGTCTTTATATGCGACAAGCTTGCGACCATGATGTTCACGAATGATATTTTTGGCAAGGTACACAGCGTCATGGAGTGCAGTCTGGGCCATGCCTGAAAATTTCGTCTTCGCATTGTCGCCGATGACAAAAATATGTCGCTGACCTTTGGCACGCAAATAATTATCGACGATGACTTTGCCATGATCCATCTCAAAAAGTTGGCCTTGCTCTTGATAAAACGGTGCGATTTGACTCCCAGCAGTCCAAACTATCACATCAGCCTTTAAGTCTTCGCTCTCAAGACAGAGCTTTCCAGGATCACAAGAATCTACACGACAATTGAGCCTCATGTGTACGCCGAGCTTGCGTAACCGTTTGTAGGCTTTCGTGGACGCTTTTTGTGAAAACATAGGCAATACCTTTTCCGAGCCTTCGACGAGTGTCACATCTACAGGTCGCGCGTGAGTTCCTTGTTTTTCTGCTACAAGATGAGCGAAAGCCTTCAGTTCACCAGCCAACTCTACGCCCGTCGGCCCCGCCCCAATCACTGCTATACGGACAGGACGTTTGATAGGTTTTTTGAACTGCAATATCAAAGCGTGACGCATCCGTATCGCATCCTCGATCGTATTGATCGCATAGGCATGTTCCTCCATGCCCGGAATATCTCGATACATCACGACGCTGCCGAGAGCCAAGACAAGTGTGTCATACGGATATCGATCCCCGAGTGATCCTAAAATCACTTTACGCTTCGCGTCTATACGCGTCGCTTCGTCGAGGATAACTTCGACGTTACGTGCACGCTCGAAAATCTCGCGGAGCGGTATAACTACCTCGAGTGGTGAGCGTCCGGTTGCAGTTCTATACAGGGCGCCGTGGTACTCAAAATGTTCTTTTCGCACAATTAGGTCGACGTGTATACCCGGTTTGTTGGCGAGTGCGAGTGCTGTTTTGACACCACCAAACCCGCCACCAACTATGACAACCTTCATATATCTTTGAGACCCTATTTTTGATTAATTTCCATTAGTGTAGCAAATCACAAGCACCATGCCTATTCTCCGTCCAGCAGACTGATCGGCTCAAGATCAGCCTTCTCAGCAAGCTCCTGCACCTTACTGAGTTTGCGCTCGATCGTTCGACTCTTGGTCGAAGCACTATCAATTGTCCGAGTTGCTTGTTCAAGTTTTTCTTTGGTCTTTTCGAGCAAATCACCAAATTTACCAAACTCGCCTTTGATCGTGGTGAGGAGTTCCCAGACATGGCTGGTTTGCTCGGCGATCGCCAATGTCCGGAAGCCCAACTGGTAACTGCTGAGAATTGCTGCGATCGTCGTCGGACCAGCCACTGTGACGCGAAACTCGCTCTGCAAGTTCTCGAACAACCCCGGAAACCTCAATACCTCTGCATATAAACCTTCTGTTGGCACATAGAGTACTGCGAAGTCTGTCGTCTTGGGCGGTTGGATGTATTTTTCTTTGATGCTTTTGGCCTCTAACTTGATACGCGCTGCGAGTGCTCTAGACGACTGGTCGACGAGTACACTATCTCCAGCTTCTTGTGCCGCAACTAGACGTTGATAATCTTCGAGGGGAAATTTCGCATCGATTGGTAGGTAGATGAAGCCATCCTTACTACTTTTGTCTGGGAGTTTGATCGCGAAGTCTACTGCTTCACGACTCGACGATGTCAACATGACTTGCTTGGCGTAGTGATCTTTGATAAAAACTTGCTCGAGTAAGTTTTCGAGTTGAACCTCACCCCATGTCCCTCGAGTCTTGATGCCACTCATCAAGCTTTTGAAACTACCCACTTCAGTGGCAAGCCCCTGCATTTCACCTAGACCTTTATGCACCTGTTCGAGCCGCTCACTGACGATTTTGAATGATTGACCAAGCCGTTTTTCGAGCGTGCTTTGCAGTTTTTCGTCTACTGTTGCACGCATTTTATCCAACTTCTCGGCATTGTCACGCTGAAGGCTCTCGAGTCGAGTTTCGACTGTTTTACGAATCAGCTCAAGTTTTTCATCGTTTTTGTCACGAAGCTGTTCGAGTCGTTTTTCGAGTCCGTCTCGAGTCTGATTGAGTCCACCGATGAGTTCTGTGCGCAAATCTTTGCTAGACTCTGCAAATTCCCGACGATTACGGGCAAATTCATCTCGTACGTCTTTACCGCTTGTCACTTCTGCTCGTTTTTGGTTGACGAGATACGCCAGCAACAAGACATTGACCGCCCCCACTACCAACAACACAGTTTCCATACATCTATTCTATCAGGTGAGCAGCTACTACATGAATCGAGTCACGACATACATAAAAAACACGCCCAAGATAGTCAGTGCGATTGTCGTATAGGAAGACTTTTTGCTGTGCGCTTCGGGCAATATCTCGCTTGCACCTATGTAGAGCAAAAAACCTGCAAAAAAACCTAAGTAGATAACAAGCCCCTTCTCAGAGACATGGAGCAATGTGGCAGAAAGCGCGCCGGCAATTGGTGCTATAGCATCTATGATTAACAGTTTTATCGCTTGTCGTGATTCGTTTTTGTGCATCAGCACGAGTGATACAGTATTGAGTCCGTCTGAGAAATCATGGGCGATGACGGCGATTGCGACTGCGATGCCAACCTTGGTGTCTACTTGAAAACCGAGACCGATTCCGACACCATCGAGAAAACTATGCGCTGAGAGTGCGAGAGCCGAGAAAATACCGACATGCGGGTGGTAATGTTCGCCATACTCTTCCTCGTTGCCATGGTGCAAAAGGATGGATTTTTCGACGATATGAAACAGTAGGAACCCTGCGACCAACGCTATCATGGGTGCTGTCGAGTCGAGATTATTCTCGCGTAACATACCGAATATTTCCGGTAGGATATCAAACGCGATGACACCGATGATCACACCTGCGGTATACCCTAGGATCCTATGGAGGCGGTCTTTGTGACGAAGTCCAAACAGACCTCCGAGCAAAGTCGAGACAAATGTCGAGCCAGCTAATATGACAGGAAGCATATGCCAATCATAATTCAGAATGTCATCTCGCGCCAGTAACATGGGCATTTAAAAAGCCCAGTGTATAAACTGGGCTTGGTGGAAGTCTCTCACTTCCTATATCAAGCATAAGCTCAATTCTCCACATTTTCAAGTCATATTTACCTCTGTTATTTGTATAATTGTGAGCTTTGTGAGATAATCTAGATGCAGATTCTTAACTCACGTAGACGTTAGTAGGCAGAAGTTCGAGATAGAGCAGTTCACCGGTACGTTCGAAGGATGTAAGGGGTCGAGCTGCTTTACTAACGAGGAAATAACATGCAAGGCAACAAACTTTTTGTTGGTGGCTTACCGTTCGCAGTTACTGATGATGAGCTCTCAGCTCTCTTCGCTGAATACGGTACCGTTACTTCTGCAACAGTTATCAAAGACAAATTCACCGAGCGCTCTAAGGGCTTCGGTTTTGTCGAGATGAGTTCTGACGCAGAAGCACAAGCTGCTATCAATGGTCTTCACGACCGCGAAGTTGGTGGTCGCAAGATCACTGTAAACGTCGCTCGTCCTAAAGAAGACCGACCCCGTCGCGACTTCGGTGGCAACGGTGGCGGCTCTGACTTCCGTCAGCGCAACTGGTAATTCGCTCTAGAGCGATGAAACCAAAAATACCCCGAGAAATCGGGGTATTTTTATTCCTCAATTATACTGCGCCAAAACACAATCTCTATGCAAGTACGCTACTTTACTTAATAACGAATGTGAGCGCAGAGCCGCGATTGCCAGCACGGCCCGTACGTCCGATGCGGTGAACATAATCTTCGTATGTATTGGGCTGATCGAAGTTGATCACATGACTGACCAGTGGTATGTCGAGTCCTCGAGCTGCCACATCAGTAGCCACGAGTACACGTACTTTATTATCCTTGAAACTTTTGAGCGCGCGTTGTCGCTGCGGCTGCGATTTATTGCCATGAATTGCTTCAGCCGGAATCCCAGCTTTTGACAATTTCTCAGACAGGCGTTGCACGCTGTGTTTGGTCTGGCCAAATACGAGGACTTTATCGAAATCAGGCTGACTAAGTAGTTCGATGAGTTTGGCGAATTTCTCATCTCGGTCTTTGACTTCGACGACGTCTTGCTCAATATGCGCACTTGTCTCGCCTTTTCGAACTGATACCGTGACCGGATCGGTGAGAAAGTCATGGATGAGTTTTGTGATATCGGGCGTCATAGTTGCACTGAAGCAGAGTGACTGTCGATTAGTCGGAAGCTTGCCCACAAGATATCTGATATCACGGATGAAACCCATATCGAGCATACGGTCAGCTTCGTCGAGTACGAGATAATGAATCGATTCAAACTTGATGTAGCCCTGCTCGGAGAGATCTTTGAGTCGCCCGGGTGTACCGATGATGAACTCTGGTTTGTGTCGTAAGCCATCGATTTGAGGTCGGATGTTGACGCCACCGACACAGAGAACAGATTTCATACCAGAACCTTTGGCAAATGCTTTGAATTCATCGTCTATCTGCACTGCAAGCTCACGCGTTGGAGCCATAATGAGGACTGACGGATGACGTTTGTCATGATAAACCAAGTCAAGCAAGGGTAGGATAAATGCTGCCGTCTTGCCTGTCCCCGTATTCGCAAGTCCGATCAAATCTTTGCCCTCTAGGACGAGCGGTATTGCTTGATCCTGGATTGCCGAAGGAGAAACATAGCCCTTATCAGCTATATTTCGTTTGATCGCCTCATGGATTTTGAAGTCGTTGAAAGTATGTGTCGGCTCGTACGGTATCTCTTCGGCTACTGGTACGGCTTTGTTGATAAATCGACTAGGGTCTATATATGCACCTTTTTGGCGGGGTTGGCGACTCGACTTTGGCAACATGCCAAGCGGACGAGAACGCCTCGAATGGGAGTGAACGTTTCTATACATTGAGAACTGGATAACCTTTCATGGGATGGACATCTGCGAGTCCATTAACCTTTACTCGGAATCCATCAATTTATTATCAGCTACAGTATAGCACACTACCTCTGTTAGACCAAAAGATTAAAGTATTGTTACTCGCTTGGTGTTACATGCCTACCGAACGTTTGTTCGTAATCTTGCCATTGGGGCTCATCCCATTGATCGGAGTCCAATAAAGGCGTATCTACTTTACAATACTGTCCTTCGTGGCCATCTCTTAGTATGCAAAATTTTCCACTTATAGGATCTCTTCCGCTTTTTCTGCATAGAATCCATTGCTGACTCTCATCACTCGGTAGTACTTCTCCTGGATTTGGCATTGTAGGTCCTCGATTATACGCATATACAATACACTTAGATGAGTTAAGAGATAAATGAATGCGAACAGTCCTGACACACTGAAGTGAAGTCTTCTGGCTCACGCTCGTGCTTTTCGGGATCTTGAGTAAGTGGACAACCGTACGGAACATTGTCCCTATGATCAGCTAGAAAATTCTTCCCAGCTTCAGTTGTAACTAATGAACTGTCGTGATCGCCAAATCTTGTTGCCATACAATAATCAACTGCTGGATTGTTGCAATCTATCTGTTTAACTT
>CAZWNK010000002.1:0-52106 GCA_964635445.1 uncultured Candidatus Saccharibacteria bacterium
GGCGGCGGAGATAACAATTGGTCTACCTGTGCCAACTGGAGCGGGGATACGTGCCCTACTTCAAGCGATTCTGTTACGTTCAACGGTACGTCTACCAAAGACGCGACGATCGATGGATCGTTTGCAGGAACGGTTGCTAGTATCACGATAAGCTCCGGCTATAGTGGCGCTATCACGATGGCACGGTCACTTACAATCTCAGGAGCCTACTCACAAAGTGCTGGAAGTTTTACAGCGGCAGGTCAAGCACTTTCTGTTGGTTCATTCGTACTATCATCGGGTATTTTTACAGCTTCTTCAGGTACGATGAGTGACTCAGGCGACTTCACGATTACGGGCGGTACATTCAACCACAACTCAGGAACGATACTGTTTAATGGCGGAAATGCGAGCGCAACCTTGGCCTGCAACAATGTCACATTCAATCTTGTACAGATAACGCGTAACTCCACATCTATCATTAATTTTGGCAAAACACTCACAATCAACAGCGACTGCTCATTCCCTCTCGGTAGTAATCCGACAATCATTCCTGCGCACAATACAAACGTATTTAACAATCTTGTTTTGAATGGAACCTTATCAGGTTCAGGTACGATTACCTTTTCCCATACTGATGTAGGTGGTGATGTTCAGTTGAATTCGGGTGCGAGCTTGAGTGGTTTCAGTGGTGCTGACTTTGATGGTACAAATCTCGTTGTTCAAGGCGCAACCCTCAACGCCGGAAGTTATAATCCATTCACGATCGATGGCAGTTTCAGTATGTCATCCGGGGCCTTTACTGCACCGTCAGGCACCATGAGTGTATCGACAGATTTTAATATCACTGGTGGCACATTTAGTCACAACAATGGTGCTCTCTTGTTTAATGGCGGTAGTTCGAGTGCAACCTATGCGTGCAACAACGTCACGTTTCATTCAGTCCAAATTACTCGGAATTCGACATCACTTCTCAATCAACCTGCGACCCTAACTGTTAATAGCGACTGCTCATTCCCCCTTGGTAACAACCCCACAATAATTCCAAGTCATAGTACGAATGTCTCGAATAATCTTATCCTGAACGGTACTCTCAGTGGTACCGGTACAGTAACATTTCAATACGCCGATGTGGGCGGTGATGTCACGATGAATAGTGGTTCGAGTCTCAGTGGATTTAGCGGACTGATCGCTGATGGCATGAGTCTGGTGATCGCAGGAGCTACTCTCGATACCACATCTTACAATCCAGTTACCATCAGTGGAAACTTTGGCCTTTCATCAGGAACCTTTACAGCCCCGACAGGCACGATGAGTGTCGCAGGAAATTTCACCATTACGGGTGGGGGCTTCAATAATAGCGGCGGGACGTTACTTTTTAACGGTGGCGGGTCGAGTGCGACGTATTCATGTAATCTTGTTAGCTTTAGCCATGTTCAGATTACTCGCAACTCTACGTCGCTTGTCAATCAACCTGTAACACTAACCATCAACAACAACTGTATTTTCCCGCTGGGTAACAACCCAACGGTGATCGTCGGTCATTCGACAAACGTTTCAAACACGCTTGATCTCTATGGAATTTTGACGGGCACAGGCAGAATTACCTTTTCATATACTGATACAGGCGGCACAGTCAAATTTCACAGTTCTGGTGGCGTCGGAGGGTTCAACGCTATAACAGCCGATCATAATAATTTGATGGTGGATGGTGCAGATATAACACTCCACTCCTTCAACTCGGTCATTGTCGGAGGAGACTTTACGCTACTAAATGGCACCAATCTGACATCTACCGACGGTACACTCTCTATCTCTGGGAATCTTGATATCCAAGACACATCAACCTTTGATCCTGCGAGCGGTACAGTTGATTTTACGGGTACGAGCCAAACGATTACATGTCCATCCTTCAACCTTGTGAGGTTTAGTGGTAATGGCGTTAAGACCCTGACCAATGATTGCGTCTTCCCGATCGGTAACGATCCCACTTTCAGTGCGACGTTCTCGACAAGCGGTACAGTTCAGGTCACTGGATCGGGTACGTTGACAGCAGGTAATCTCACGCTCAATAGTCACATTTCAATCGCCGGTTTCTCCGGTCTTCATACTACCAACAATCTGACGGTGAATGGGACGACCTTTGACGCTACTGCGTATTCGTCGTTCACGGTAGGCGGAGCATTTCTCCTGACGAATAGCGCGATCTTTGATGCGCCACCGACACTTACGATCGTAAGCTCTATCACTAAGTCAAGTGACTCCACGTTTAATCACGAAAACGGAACAGTTATTCTAGACCCAGATGTATACACGCAGATCATAGGAGATATTACTTTTTACAATCTCACAAAATCTAACTCGTACAATGGAATTGTTTTCAAAAATGGTAATACAGTAACTGTCCTCGGGACACTGACATTGATTGGGTATAGCAGCTCAAACCCTATGTATATCTACTCGGACTCACCTGGCCAAACGTGGAGTATCGATCCGCAAGGTGCGCGCACAGTACAGTATCTGAACATTCAAGACTCAACGAACATAAATACCACAGCGATTACAGCTCTCGATAGTACTGACTCGGGCAATAATACGAATTGGAACATCATCGCACCGCCTCCGCCAGTGATATATAACGCCTCTGACGTACTCGGTGCAGACGACTTCACGACGAGCGGCAGCTTCAATGGTGACGGACTATCTCCGGTCGTCGATACTACCCATCATAGACTCTTTGTCTCAGACTCGGCCAACGGCAATATCTACATCTACAACCTCGATACCAACAATAACCTTGTCGACAAAAACTATGACTATTACCTCCATGGCGGCACAACAACATTCTATTATCAGGGCGGTATGGCGTACGACCCCATTCATGACAGGCTTTTTGTGGCTGATACGTATGGTAATTGTCGAGTATTGGTTTATGACACCTCCAACCTCTCTGATGACATGCCAGCCGCTCATGTCCTCGGTGCGCCAGACGTCGATAGTGCTGGTACCTGTGGTCTCGATGACCACTCCTTGGGAGGCTATGATTACTACGGATCAGTAGCCTACGACACGTCGTCTCAACGTCTGTACGTCATGGATGGTTATGAGAACGATCGCATTATGGTTTTTGATCTCTCGTCCGGCATCACCGATAATATGCCTGCTACAAATGTCCTCGGTGCATCGGATTTTACCACAAGCGGATCAGGGACTGTCTCTGCTAGTACATTCGGCGGTCTTAGCTACGGTAACCTTGCCGTCGATTCCGTACGCCATCTCCTCTTCGTTGCTTCCTATGATGACTATCGTGTCGTGGTTTATGATCTTGCTGAAGGTATTACAGACGGCATGGATGCCTCATATATTCTCGGTGGTGATGATATTAATTCATCAGGAACGTGCAATGTTGATGCGACAGGCATGTGCCCGGTCGGCATTGAATATAACTCAGATCAGCAGTTGTTGTTCGTCTCAGATTACGAGTCTTATCGCATCATGGTCTTCGACCTCTCCGGCGGTATCTCTGACAATATGGAGCCGATAGCAGTTATCGGCCAACCTGATTTTGTCAGAGGTAATAGTGGCACCACGCAGCAGTACATCTATCTCTACGATCAAGCCAACCTTTCGTACGATTACGCTAATCGCCGTCTCTACTTGGGCGATGACTATAATGGCCGTGTCATGATCTATGATTTTGTGCGCATTACGGCGGCAGGTCTCGGTAATGGTACAACAGGGACAGCGTACTCTCAGTCGGTGGAAACAGAGCATAGTCAGGGAGATCTCAGTTTCTCAATCACGGATGGCGCTCTTCCACCAGGGCTCGCTATCGATGCAGCGTCTGGTGCGATAACCGGCACACCACTTGAAGCTGGCGACTACACATTCACGGTGAAAGTGACAGATACGCCAGGCGATTTCGGATATTTCTACGACATAAAAGAGATGACGCTCCATGTCGTGCTCGGAGCGAGTACGACACCTGCTGTCGAAAATTCATCGGATACAACAACGACAAAGACGATCAAGAAAACAGTATCGTCAGCTGCAATGACTGACGATGAAGTTGTACCTGCTAATCCTGACCTCGAATCAAACACGAATACGCCGTCAACACCTTCTCCTTCTCCAACGACCACACCTACGCCCGCGCCGAAGACGATAACTACTCCTGGTACAACGATCTCAGTTGTATGGTGGGGAGTGGGCGGGATGAGTCTTCTGGTACTCCTCGTCGTTGTTGGACGAAAGGTGCTGAAACGAAGCGCATACTAGATATTGCAATAACAGGGGAGAACGTGTAAAATACCGCGGATGATACAAGTTACTCGCAAAGATTCCAAAGAATCACTCGAAAACATGATCCGCCGTTTCAATCGCAAGGTACAACAGTCGGGTGTTTTAGCTGTTGCCAAAATCGGTACTGAATTCCAGAAGCCGATGAGTAAACGCGAACGTCGCAACAAGGCTATCATTCGTCGTGAGCGCAAAAACGACAAGATGAAGAAAATGCGAATGGGCGTGAAGTAATAGCTGAGCTTCCTGAAACAGGAAAAATATCCGGAACGTTTCCGGATATTTTTTTACCCAAGAAAGTGATAAACTACAGATGATTATGAGTATCAAAGAACAATTGGATGCTGATTTGAAAACAGCGCTACTCGGTGGCGACAAAGCAACTGCCGAGACGCTTCGTGGTCTCAAAAGCGCCATATTGTACGAAGAAGTCGCGACCAATATGCGAGAGCAGGGCCTGGATGACGAAAAAGTCGTCTCCCTATTCAAACGAGAAGCCAAACGACGCGATGAAAGTGCAGCGCTCTATGATCAAGGTGGTTCGAAAGAACGCGCTGACAAAGAGCGAGCCGAGAAAGTCCTCATCGAGAAGTATCTACCAGCACAAATGGATGAATCGCAACTCCAGGAAGTCGTCGACGAAGTAGTCGCGAGCATGCCTGATGTAACCATGCAACAAATGGGGCAAGTCATCGGTGCCGTCAAAGCAAAAGTTGGCGCCCAAGCTGACGGTGCGATGATTGCACAGTTGGTCAAAGACAAACTCCAAGGAGCTTGAAGCGCGATGATTTTACTCTATGGACCGGCTGGATCAGGAAAGACAGTCCAAGCCAAGCTGTTAGCAGAGTCTCTCAAGTATGATCACGAATCATTGGGTGCTCGTCTTCGAGCCTCCGCTGACCCCGCTCTCCAAGAGCGACTAGAACGAGGCGAGTTGATAGAAGACGATACAATTAATCAACTTGTCGCCTCTATCGTCAAGGATCATGCACCGGAGCACAACGTCATCATCGATGGGTTTCCTCGCAAGGCTAGCCAGGCGGAGTGGGTGGTGGAGTGGGCGAGTGACAACCAGGTATGTATCGAGTGCATCGTACATATATTACTCGATGCCGAAACAGCCAAAGAACGTCTCCTGAAACGAGCTCGACCCGACGACAACGCCGAAGCAATAGATATACGAACGAAAGACTATGAGGTAGTATCCGATCAAATTATCCATCATATGGTCTCAGCTGATATCCCCGTCCTTACCGTCGACGGGAGCCAGACGATTGAACGAGTACACGACCTTATCATGACCCAGATGAGTGAAAGGCGAACATGTTAACCCCGATCAAAACAGATAGAGAACTTGATGCAATGCGCGAAGGTGGCAAAATCTTGGCAACTATCTTAGACCTGCTCATCGGCAAAGCCGAAGTTGGCGTCACGCCACGCGAATTAGCAGTCATCGCAGCGGCAGAAATCAAAAAGCACGGTGCATCAGCGCCGTTCCTGGGATATCATGGATTCCCGGATGTCATCTGTATCTCGGTAAACAATCAGGTCCAACACTGCATCCCAAACAATAGACCTTTTCAAGAAGGTGACGTCGTCAATTTTGATTTTGGCGTGACATACAAAGGGCTCATCACTGATGCTGGTGTCACTATCGGTATCGGTAAACTTTCGTCAGATGATCAGCGGCTTGTAGACGGCACCAAGGCAGCGCTTGATGCAGCCCTCGGTATTATCAAAAACGGTGTCCGTGTCGGTGATATCTCTAACGCCATCGAGTCAGTGCTTGTCGAGCAAGACCTCGGCATCGTGCGTGAACTTGTCGGGCATGGTGTCGGACATGACCTCCATGAGGAGCCGGATATTCCTAACTATGGCTGGGCCAAAACCGGACCGATACTCAAAACTGGCATGACTATCGCCGTCGAACCTATCACGACACTGGGTGATGAAGATATCTATATAGATAAAGATGGGCAATCAATCTACACAGTCGATGGTAGTAAGTCAGCACAGTTTGAGCACACTATCCTGGTGCTCGACAAAGGGTGCGAGATTTTGACCACATTGTAAGTTGCCCCAGATAACGGTAAGCGCTATACTGTCGGACAGGTATGCAAAAATCTCATACGTCTGTTTTTGCTGGCATTGACATCGGTACATCACATACAAAATGTGTTATCGGCACGGTGGATGCTGATCAACATACGTTACCGACGATCGTTGGAGTAGGCAAAGCGCAAAACTTGGGCATGCGAAAAGGTAGCGTCATTCATATCGATGAAGTGGCGGAGTCTATCGCTGCAGCTGTCAATGAAGCAGAGCGTACGAGCGGACAGCGCGTCACAGCAGCGACGATCAGCGTTAATGGCTCACATCTCCAAGGCATGAATTCCAAGGGTATTATCGCTATCAGCAGCACGCCAAGAGAAGTTGTCGAGGAAGATCGTGGTCGCGTCGAAGAAGCTGCAACTGTCGTCAAGCTCCCACCCAATCGTGACATCCTCCAAGTCTTCGCGCGCAACTACCGACTCGATGGACAGGACAATATCAAAAATCCAGTCGGGATGAGCGGTGTGCGACTTGAGATCGATGCACACATCGTGACAGCAAGTGCACCAGCACTCCGTAATATCGAGCATTCATTTGAACGTTCACAGATCGAAATTCACCATCGCATCGTGTCTGGCTTGGCAGCTGCAGAGGCAGTACTCGAACGACGTCAAAAGGAGTCGGGATGTGTCGTCTTGGATATCGGTGCTGGCACGACAAGTATCGTGGTGTTTGAAGAAGCTGAAGTACAACACATAGCTGTTTTGCCGATAGGCGGCCAACATATCACCAACGACCTCGCAATAGGCCTCAGGACCGATATCGATATAGCCGACGAAGTGAAGTTGAAGTTCGCACGTGCTATGTTTCCGGATGAGGAAGATGATAAAGAGATCGAAGTGCGCGTAAAAGGCAAGACGCATACTTTCAAGCAACAAGAGATCGATGAAGTGGTAGAAGCGCGACTTGATGAACTCTTCCAGCTCATCGACAAAGAATTGAAGAAAATACAGAAGTCACGAAAGCTCCCTGGTGGCGTCTACATTACTGGAGGTACGGCTGGACTTAAGGGTATCGATGTGTTCGCTCGTGACGCACTCGAACTCCCCGCGCGCGTTGCGCGTATCACACACAAAGCAGTTATCGATGAAGTGAGCGCGCCTGAATACGCGTCTGCAGTCGGGTTGATGTTGCTTGATTATCAACTACCGAACGAATATTACGAAAAGAGTTCAGCTGCCAACTGGAAAGCGACCTCTGGTCGAGTGAAGGGATTCTTACGTAAGTTTAAGAGCTAAGCAGAGCTTTTTACAGAGGTCATTTCGGATAACTTGTGTGCACACGAAGAGTAAGTATTTGATTCACTCCAGTATGCACGATATACTTGGATTTAGAATTATGAGACCTGGAGGACTACATGCCCGAAATTAATCCAGCAATTGAGACCTTTGCTCGTATCAAAGTCATCGGCGTTGGCGGTGCCGGAAATTCTGCAGTCAATCGCATGATAGACTCGGGGATCAACTCAGTCGACTTTATTGTCGTCAATACAGACGCACAGGCGCTCCATCACTCTATGGCACCAACCAAGGTGCATATAGGCAAAGATGCCACAAGAGGACTCGGTGCGGGAGCTAACCCGACTGTTGGCAAGCAAGCTGCTGAAGAGTCCAAAGAAGATGTCCGAGCGGCTATCAAAGGAGCTGACATGCTCTTTATCGCTGTTGGTGAAGGTGGTGGTACGGGCACAGGTGCAGCACCAATCGTCGCAGAGATTGCCAAAGAAGAAGGAATCTTGGTTGTCGGCATTGCGACAAAGCCGTTTGCATTTGAGGGTGAGAAGCGCCGACTCAATGCCGAAAGTGGCATCGAGCAGTTGCGGGGTTACGTCGATACACTTATCACCATTCCCAACGATCGCCTACTCCAGACGATCGATCGCCGGACGCCGCTCGTCGAAGCCTTCAAAGTCGCTGATGATGTGTTGCGCCAAGGTGTGAAGGGCATATCTGACCTCATCACTGTTCATGGACTTATCAATCTCGACTTTGCCGACGTCAAATCAGTCATGAGTAATGCCGGTTCTGCGCTCATGGGTATCGGGCGAGCAAGTGGCGAGAATCGAGCGGTTGACGCGGCGCAGGCTGCGATCGAATCGCCGTTACTCGAGGTATCTATCGATGGTGCACGTGGTGTGCTCTTCAATGTCACAGGTGGTCTGTCGATGTCGATGCATGAGATCAATGCCGCCGCTGAGACTATCACAAGTGCAGTCGATCCAGATGCCAATATCATCTTTGGCGCGACACTTGATGAATCGATGGGCGACGAGATCATGATTACAGTTATCGCAACTGGGTTTGACCCGAACTACTACACCAATCGTCATACAGTGCATGCACCTATGGCAGAGACTGAAGATGTTGCGAACACGATAGCTTCCGAACCCGAGGAACATGAGAAATCGAAAGAACTTGAGCCGATCCGGGAGCACGAACCAGAACCGGAGAAGGAGCCCGAACCCGAAGTGACGACGCCGAACGACGGTGCGCACGAATTTCATAGCGAGATGGATCATAGCGACAATATCTGGACGCACGATACGGACGATGATGATCGTTTCGACAAGCCATCATTCTTGCGTTTCAGGCGCAAGAAAAAAGACAAGAACGCTGAATGATTTTCGTCTCTGTTGACGCAAAAATAACAGAGGTGGATCACATCAAAAACAACAACATAGAGCGCTTGCGTTGACGCTAATGGTAGGGCTATACTCGATGAAGATACGCTATATTTAGCGGATTGCACATCAGCCTTAGAGACAGAGAGGAGTTACTAAATGCGTTGTCCTCAATGCCGGAAGGCAGAGACAAAAGTCATCGAATCGCGTGATGTGGCCGATGGAGAATCCATTCGCCGCCGACGCGAGTGTTTGGCATGTCAGTACCGATATACCACATACGAACGAATCGAGCGACCACACCTCATGGTAGTGAAAAGCGACGGGACAAGAGAGTCGTTTAACCGCGATAAAATTCTCACTGGTCTCCGCCGGGCGTGCGAAAAAACACCCGTTACCAATGCCCAGCTCGAGCAGGTCGTAGCCAATATTGAGAATCGGGTGTATGGATGTGGTGAGCCAGAGATTCATTCTCGTGACATCGGGCAATATGTCATGGACGAGCTCGCCAACTTGAATGAAGTTGCGTACGTGCGCTTCGCTAGCGTGTATCGACGGTTCAAAGACATTGCGAGTTTCGAAAAAGAACTGCGGACCATGCGCACCAAACATTCATGACGAAATAATCCTTGTGCTTTTGCATGAAAGGTATATAGTACGAAGCACCAAGGAGTAGTCGTTGCTACATGCTCGTATCTGAGGAGGAGAGGCCTTCGGATGTGAGTCGGCACAGGCTCCAAATAAAAAGTTCAAATTAAAATCAATCTAAGTGGGGGTAGAGAAAAATGGCACAACAAACAACAGGTTTGGGAGTTAAGAGGCACTTCACAAAAGCCGGACAAGATCCATATAGTTTACTCAAATGGGTCAAACGTGATTCGCTTATTTCCAATCCGATGACTGGCAAAGCAGTCTTTGAACAAAAAGGCGTCGAATTTCCTGACGACTGGTCGCTCAACGCGATCAATATCGTCGCACAGAAGTACTTCACAGGCACTCCCGGCACTAAAGAGCGCGAAGCGTCACTCAAAACACTGATCAATCGTGTCGCCGATACGATTACACGCCATGGTCTACAAGAAGGTTATTTCGTTGGTGAAGCGGAGGCTGAAACGTTTAATGCCGAGCTCAAGTACATCCTCGCTACCCAACGAGCTGCTTTTAACTCACCTGTATGGTTTAATATCGGCGCTCCAGAGCGCTCACAGCAAGCTAGTGCTTGCTTCATCCTCCATGTCGATGACACCATGCCCTCAATCCTCAACTGGTACAAAGAAGAAGGCATGATTTTCAAGGGTGGATCAGGATCCGGCGTCAACGTCAGTACGCTTCGCTCGTCTCATGAACGTCTCGGTAAGAGTGCCGGCAAAGCGTCGGGACCGTTGAGCTTCATGCGCGGTGCCGACTCCTCAGCCGGCGCCATCAAGAGTGGCGGCAAGACTCGTCGTGCTGCCAAGATGGTGATCATGAACGCAGATCATCCAGATATCGAAGAATTTATCTGGTGCAAAGCGATTGAGGAGCGTAAGGCGCGTGTTCTCCAGGCGGCTGGTTTCGATATGAGCCTAGATGGCAAAGACATTTTCTCTGTGCAATATCAAAATGCTAACAACTCTGTCCGTGTCACAGACGATTTCATGAAAGCCGTCGAAGCAGACAAAGACTGGGAGCTCAAGGCTGTCACGACTGGCGAGACGATGAAAGTGGTCAAAGCTCGAGATCTCTTTCGCCAGATTGCTGAGTCAGCGTGGGAGTGTGCCGATCCAGGGATGCAATTTGATACGACCGTCAATCACTGGCACACGACGCCCAATGCTGGTCGCATCAGCGCCTCCAACCCATGCAGCGAATACATGCACTTGGATAACTCAGCATGTAATCTCGCATCGATCAACTTGCTCAAATTCCTCAATGATAACGGCACGTTTGATATCGAAGCCTACAAGCATACGACTGAAATCATCTTCACCGCGCAAGAAATCCTTGTGGGTTATTCGGTCTATCCGACAGAAAACATCACCAAAAATGCCAAGGCCTACCGTGAGCTTGGTATCGGGTATGCGAATCTCGGCGCGTTGCTTATGGCGCAGGGTCTCCCATATGATTCAGATCAGGGTCGAGCACAAGCCGCAGCTCTCACGGCACTTCTGACGGGTCATAGCTATGCGACAAGCGCGCGTATTGCTCGACGAGTTGGTCCATTTGCTGGCTACCACAAAGATCAAGAAGCGATGATCAATGTACTCAAAATGCATCGCGACGAAGTTCGCCACATCGACGCCTCGCTTGTATCTGAAGATCTTTTGAGTGCCGCAGCCGCATCGTGGGATGAAGCTGTTGAACTTGGAGAACAATACGGTGTGCGTAACTCACAAGCAAGTCTGTTGGCACCAACCGGCACTATCGGTCTCATGATGGACTGTGATACGACCGGTATCGAGCCGGACCTGGGCCTCACGAAAGTTAAAAAACTTGTCGGTGGCGGCACGATGTTTATCGTCAACCAAACTGTCCCACGAGCCTTGAGAACACTTGGCTATACGGATGAGCAGATCAATGACATCGTCGCGTATATCGATACCGAGAAAAGTATCCTCGGTGCTCCACATCTACAAAAAGAGCACGAACCAGTCTTTGCTTGTTCTATGGGAGACAACGCGATTCATTATCTCGGTCACGTGAAGATGATGGCGGCCGTCCAGCCATTCCTCTCAGGTGCTATCAGCAAGACCGTCAACATGCCTGAAGAAGTCACCGTTGAGGAAGTCGAACAGCTTCATATGGACGCATGGAAAATGGGTCTCAAGGCGGTCGCGATTTATCGTGATAACTGCAAAGTCGGACAACCTCTTTCTATGGCCAAAAAAGAGGGAAGTGAAGAAACAACCCCAGCAGCAGTTGCCGCATCGGTGTCTGAAGGATTTGTCGTCAAAGGTGCTGTCAAGCGAGAATTACCTCGTAAGCGAAACAGCAAGACCTTTGAATTCCATATCGCTGACCTCAAAGGGTTCTTCACGATTGGCGAATACGAAGATGGTACGCCGGGCGAGCTTTTCGTCAACGTTGCGAAGCAAGGCTCGACACTCTCAGGCCTCATGGACTCGTTCGCGATCTCGGTCAGTCATGGGTTGCAATATGGCGTACCGCTGAAAAGTTACGTGAAGACGCTGATGGGTACGAGCTTCGCACCCTCTGGCATCACTGATGATCCGGACATCCGTACTGCGTCATCGATCACTGACTATATCTTCCGACGGTTGTCACTTGAGTATCTATCATTCGACGATCGACTTGAACTTGGCCTTGCGTCATTCGATGACATGCCGGTCGAAGAAGTCCAGACCTCGCTCCTCGATGAGCCAACTGACGCCAAGCCACAAGCTCCTGAAACGCCGATTGTGGTCGCGGTCACCAAGGAAGCCCCAAAGAAAAGCTCAGTTGCCGACTCCACGGCACCACTGTGCTTCAACTGCGGCAACCAGACGCAGAAAGCTGGAAGTTGCTATGTCTGTAGTTCGTGTGGTTCTACCACGGGCTGTAGCTGAGAAAAATTCACCGCATGAGCCTGCTGCCCAGAAGAGCTAGGCACGCCGCTCATGTTCTCGGGGTATTGCGGTGTCGACCGCTCCGGTTCGCACTCATCGTATTCTATGATACGAATCGTTTGCGCTCCTCGCGCTCTCCTAGCACTACCCTCGAGTGAAATTCTCTCAGCACCATGTCTGATGTATACTTGTAACCAATGAAAGCATTAGTCTTTTATCGGCCGCAGACTGAGTACGAAACTGAAGTCCTGGGATATGTCCGGGACTTCAGTCGTGCACATCCAGAAGCAGATATTGAACTAGTCAATCTGAATACCCAAATGGGGACGAGACAAGCCGAGGTCTACGGTGTTGTCGAATATCCCGCCATACTTGCCATCAAAGAAGACGATGGATCAGTCATCAATATGTGGCAGGGAAGACCACTACCGCTCATGGATGAACTCGCCGCTCACATCGTAACTATCTGATATTGTGTTGTTTGATTGCTTGGACTATAGTTAATCACAAGCATTATGAGGGGTAGAATAGCTTATATTTTTCGTTCCATCGCAACGTTAACGATTGCTCTATTTCTATCTTCTCAATCACTTTTACTCTTCTTCGCGCCGAAAGCCTATGCTGAGGCGCCGTATTTGGCATCCGATGTTTTAGGGCAAACAGATAGAAATGGCAACCCTGTGTTTAACAAAAATGAGTATAATAACGGCCAGCTCAAACCAGGTGCCACGGGACTTGATAGTCCACAATCACCGGTAATAGATACTGTAGATCACCGTCTTTTTGTGGTTGATAGAGCGAATAACAGAGTGCTTGTGTACCAACTCAATAGCAACAATCTTTTAACAGATAGAATTGCCGATTTTGTTCTTGGCCAAGCCGATTTTACCGGTAATAGCCCAAACTTTAGTCAAAATACATTCAATCAACCAGCCGGACTCGCATATGACACACTAAACCATTATCTTTTTGTATCTGATAGCACCAGGGTGGTGGTCTTTGATCTGTCTGGGGGTATCACAAATGGAATGAACGCCAGTTTTATCTTGGGTCAAGCGGATTTTTCATTAGGTGGTGGTTATAGCTGTACGGCAGGCGGTTCAAGTGCGGGGGCTGCCTTACTATACGAAGCATCCCAGAAACACCTCTACGTGGTTGATAAGAGCATGTATCGGGTGGTGGTCTTTGATCTGTCTGGGGGTATCACAAATGGAATGAACGCCAGCTATGTACTTGGGCAGCCGGATCTTACTACGTGTTCGGGCCCAGATTCAAATGCGAAAGGGTTTCGATTTTATAATGAAAATAGTGGGCTAGCGTACGACAGCAATCATGGCTATTTGTATGTTGCTGACACTCAAAATTATCGTGTACTTGTTTTCGATATGTCGGGTGGAATTTCCAATAATATGGATGCCAGCTATGTTCTCGGACAGGCTAATTTTACTGATAATGCATCGTCGGGTGGTGACGCGAAAGGTTTTAATAATGGTGGGTCTGGAGTGGGAACGTTAGTATACGACAACACGAACAATTTGCTTTATGCTTCCGATACTTGGAATGGCCGTGTACTTGTTTTCGATATGTCGGGTGGAATTTCCAATAATATGGATGCCAGCTATGTGCTCGGGCAGAGTGACCTTACTTCAATAGCTTGGGGCACGACATCAGCCGACTTGGGTGGACCGGCGGGTATTGCTTATGATGAAGCTCATCAGGTGCTCTTTTTGGCTGATATCCACAACCGAGTGCTGGAATTTGATGTATCAAGCGGTATTGTCAATCATCTCGCAGCTATAGATGTACTTGGGCAAACAGACGTAAGTGGCACCCTAATTTCAATAGCGGAAATCGGAACAACATAGATACTTCGACCATTACTTCAAATGGTTTTTCACTTTCGGGTAATGGGAGTGGGGTAGAAATCGACACAGTGCATCATAGGTTATTTACAAGCGATGGTAGCAATTACCGAATATTGGTGTATAACCTCGATAACAGCAATAATCTCATTGACCATAATGCCGATTATGTTCTGGGTTGTTCGAGTCTCACAGACCGAACGTGCAGTGGCCAGAACTTTGACTACATGGACTATATGCCCGCGCCCGCCTACGATCCCGTCAATGATCGCCTGTTTGTGCTCGACCCATATGACTGGTGTCGTGTCTTGGTGTTTGACTTGTCTAACGGTATCACCAACGGCATGGACGCTAGTAATGTCATTGGACAGGATGATTTTTCGACCAGTGACTGCAACAGCGTTTCGGCAAGTCACTTTGGTACTTCATATTATGGAGCTCTTGCGCTTGACACCTCTTCGCAGTATTTATTTGTCACCGATACATACAGTAACTATCGTATTCTGGCCTTTGATGTCTCGCCTGGCAACATCCATAACGGTATGGATGCGAGCTATGTGATCGGTCAGAGCGACCTTACATCGAACGATTATGGTGGTTGTGATATTAATCTGGTACACGATGGTTATGGCATGGGCTTGGTCGTAGATTCGGTCAATCATCGCCTCTTTTACGCGAATGGCTATGAATGCTATAACGTCCTTGTCTATGATGTTTCGCCAGACAGCATTCACAATGGTATGGATGCGAGTTATGTGCTGGGATGTGTAGACTTCACATGTAATGATTATGGGAATGCGGGTGATTGGGGATATTTGAACGCGTATGGCGGCTTGGCGTATGATCCAGATCAGCAGCTGCTCTATGTCAACGATTACTATTACCGAGTTCTTATTTTTGACGTAAAGACTATCACTAATGGTGAAGATCCAATTGGTGTCCTCGGCGAGCCAGACATCTACACCACAAGTCCTACAGACCTCTCTCAGTTGAGTCTATATATCGATTATTATTCTGGCAATTCCACGTTCGATCCGACTAATAGAAGGTTGTATGTAACTGACGACTATAACAACCGCTATCTCATATTTGATTTCGCTCATCTCCTCTCTGCTTCCAATGGTACGGTAGGTACTACCTACACTCAGTCTCTCGGCGCTGGCACCCAAGGCACAACTACCTTTACTCTCGACTCAGGCTCTCTTCCTCCTGGTCTAACCCTCAATACAACAACCGGCACACTCTCTGGTACGCCTACAACCCCAGGATCCTATACCTTCACCATCTCCGTTTCAGATGACAATGGTACTGTCGGTACCTACACTGACACCAAATCCTACGTACTCGGCATCGCTGCAACTACTTCTAATAACTCAACCACGACTACCGCTACAACCACCACCACGACAACCAACACAACCTCATCCTCAATCGTAGACACAACTAATGAACAAGTCGCTCAAACCGACACTGAAACCATTCCAGACACTACATCCTCACCAACAACCCCAACTACATCCTCCACGAAACCAACCCCCGCTCCACAGACAACGACGCAAACATCTAGCTCAGTACTCTGGTGGGGCGTAGGGGGAGTGTCGCTCTTCCTAATATTGATCCTCATAGGGATGTTGGTAGTGAAGGGGGAGTGGAGTTTGACGAGAGAGTAAGCATAAGCTACACTTCAGTAAGCATTTTATTGAAGGGCAAAACACGTGATAAAACAGTTAAAACAAAAAGCACGCTCACATGTGTCAGCAACCAAGACAGGGCTCATAGCCATCGTCGTATCTTGTAATTTGTTGGTATTTGCCGGCGTGTCATTTGCTGGTACCGTGACTATCACGGAAGGACAAGCATTGCAGGGAAATATCCCTGATGCGTTCGACACATCCATCTGTACTATTACGTACAATCCTTCGCTCAGTACGGTATGGCCAGTCGGTACGCATACTTTGTCGGCGCACTGTACACCAAAAGATCCTACTAAGTATGATTCTGCTGATGCGACATTGACTGTCGTTGTCCAGGCTAAGGCAACAACTCCACCTCCGACCACGACCCCAACAACTCCCACGACAACACCAACGACCACCAAACCGACCCAAACAGTCAAAAACCCAACAAGCTATATACCGACTCGCCCAACGACGACCACAACCCCAACTCCTGTCGTCACGACAACACCAGCACCAACGCCAACCTCAATCTTGATCACAGACATCGTCTTGGCAAAAACAGGCCGAGATAGTGTGACGTTATCGTGGAAAACAAATGTTGCCACGAAGGGCACTCTGTCATACGGGCTCGATACATCGTACGGACAGACGCAGTCCGAAAGTACGTCGACGACCGACCATAGCTTGGCCTTGCCGGCTGGGTCGTTGCAACCTGGTACGTCATACAACGCCATGATCTCTGCGTCAGATGATAAGGGTAATAAAGGTGATAGCGCCAACTTCAAGTTTCGAACGACAGGGTATTTGGTCAATGTTCGTGTGGTAGGTCTCGATGGCAAACCGGTACCCGCAGGAGCAAGTGTTAAATTCGGAGATCTCGAAGCGCAAACAACTGATGCGGGAATTGCATATTTCACCGATGCACCTGCCGGTTCGCAATCTGTTTCTTATACCGTTGGCTCAGTAACAGGGCAAGCAACGATCGAAGTCCAGACAAATAACGGCGAGCTTCCGCAAGATTTCACGGTCACGGCTAACTACGGTAAAGCCGCCAAAAAAACCGGGAGCATCATACTTATCATCGGCGGTCTTCTTCTCGTGCTTCTCCTCGTATTCTTCCTCATATTCTGGTTGCTCAAACGACGCAATAACGATGGTGGCGACGAAACTGGTGGGTACGATCCAGAAGAATTTTTCCAGACATACAACAATACGTATGGCAATCCCACCAACCCCGAACAACCGACGGATCAAAGTTATACACAGAGCTACGACCAACCGAATAACAATCAATATATGCCCCCAACTCCTGCGGCCCCTGCGATGCCAGAAGCGCCCATGCCTCCAGCAGTGCCGACTACCGAACCACAACCGCAAACTCCATACGAAGCACCGGTCCCTGGTGATGTCTATGCGCCAGCACCGCCACAGACTCCAACCGATCCCTTCAACCCGCAAGCACCGCCACCTATCCAGTAACGAAACGCCAAGCGTGAGACATGTATTTTCGTGAAAAGCGAAACATGGTATGCTTATGGTTGAGAAAATGAGGGACAAAACAGAAATATGCCGACGATTATCACGGTGACCAATCAGAAAGGTGGTGTTGGTAAGACGACGACTGCCGTCAATCTTGGAGCGTACTTGGCAAAAAATGGGAGTAGCGTACTCATCGCCGATCTCGATCCCCAAGGCAATGCGACGAGTGGTCTTGGAATAGCCAAAACAGAGCTACCGCTCACGATGTATCACGGCATGCTCGACCACACGCATGCACCCAAGCTTGTCCTCAAGACTGAAATCCCTGATCTTTTTATATTGCCCGCAAATAAAGATTTGGCGGCTGCTGAAGTTGAGCTCGTAAATCAACAGGGAAGGGAGTTTAAGCTCAAACAACTTCTGAGTATGTATGATGTCGACTACATCATCATCGATTCGCCGCCGTCACTCGGTCTCCTCACTATCAATGCTTTGACTGCCGCAAACTATATCCTTATACCTGTACAGGCCGAATATTATGCACTCGAAGGACTAAGTCAGCTTCTCGATACTGTGCAGCGAGTCCGTCAGGCCCTTAATCCGCAACTCGATCTCTTGGGTGTACTTTTGACGATGTATGACCCACGCACGACGCTTGCTCCGCAAGTACACAAAGAAGTGCAAGGGCATTTTAAAGATAAAGTTTTCGACGTCATTGTTCCACGTAATGTCCGCTTGGCAGAGGCGCCCAGTCACGGGAAGCCAATATCTGAGCATGATCGTTGGAGCAAGGGCGCCCGAAGTTATAAACAATTAGCCAAGGAGGTTGATAAACGTGTCAAAGGGACTCGGTAGAGGTTTAGACAGTCTTATCCCGACATCTATTGCTGATGTCAGTGATTTCACGATGACGTCCGATGACAAAAATCGGGTACAGCACTTGTCGATTGCGCAAGTGCATCCTGATCCAGCGCAGCCGCGCAAAGTTTTCGATGAAGCCGAGCTTCATGAGTTAGCTGCATCGATAAAAGAACACGGCATCATCCAGCCGCTTATCGTCACGAAGCACGATGGTTCGTTTATGATCGTGGCAGGTGAGCGTCGTTGGCGTGCTGCACAGTTGGCAGGTCTTGAAGAGCTACCTGCTATTGTCAGAAGTACTGATGAGCTGCAGAGGCTTGAGCTTGCCTTGGTTGAAAATGTACAGCGCGAAGATCTGCGACCGCTTGATATGGCGGCAGCACTCGCTCGTTTGCAACAAGAGTTCAATCTCGATGCCGACGCTATCGCACGCAAAGTCGGGAAGGCTACGACAACTGTCATCAATACGATGCGTTTACTACAGCTACCCGCGGAGGCGATGAATGCCTTGCAAGAAGGGAAGATCACCGAAGGGCATGCACGGTCTATCTTGGCACTCAAAGGCGACGAAAAAAAACAGCATGAGCTTCTGGACTATATTCAACGGTTTGATTGGTCAGTCCGCAAGGCTGAACAGTTTGTGACTGCATACAAACAGGGTATTACCTCCACGCGTATGGCAGCACGTGCTACAGGCGCGCAAAATAACTTCACCCGTAGTCTGGCTCAGCGTTTGGGCACAAAAGTATTTGTCCAGCCTATGGCCAAAGGTAAGGGTCGATTGATTGTCGAATACAAAGATCAAGATGATCTCGAGCGAATTACGAAACAAATAGGCGCTTAGAGTGCTCGGGCTTTGTTGACGGGGAGAATACGGAATTTGGCAACACCGATGACATGATCGGCAGGGACAGTGCCAACTTGGCTTCGTGAATCGTTTGATCCGCCAGGCACACGGTTATCGCCACAGATGAATAGCTCATCTGGAGGCACGACGACATCAACATTGCCGGCAGTTGGTGCAAGGTTCTTGCCCCAAGAAGTATTGTCGGGATCAAACCCGTTTGGATTGTCTTTATTGTATATCGTGACAGTGCCGTCTTTGACGACTACACGTTCACCTGGGAGGCCGATAACACGCTTGACGAGCTGTTTGTCGTTGCCAAGTGTGGTATCGAGGACGATGATCGTGCCGCGTTTCGGTATAAAGTCATGACCAGTGATGCGTGCCCATGTGCGAGCTACTTTGATGACAATCAAACGGTCGTTGTTTTGAAGGGTCGGCGTCATACTTGTGCCGTCTACTTGATAGGGGCGGAAAATAAACGCATTGATAAACGCTGCAATCAATATGACGCTCAGACCGAAACGAAGCAGTGAGAAGAAACTTTTAATAGAAGATGCATGAGATTCTTCTGGTTCATCTATGGGTTGCGGAGCGGGAGTGTTCGGGTGCTTGAGGGGGTTGGGAAGGTCAAGGTTAGTCGAAAGTGCGACAAGTCGATTCTTTTGATCTTGTGTGAGAGATTGACCAGAGGACATAAGTTGCACGAGGCCGTCGTATTCAACACGTTCGTATGATCGTACGGAGTTGTTTTGATTGTTTTGAGGATTCATCACGGTCAACTATACCATATCGATCATGCCCGTTGCGGCTATTGTTATAGTGCAGATGGAAAAGAGTTAGGCAGAATGCTTGAGCTTTTTGATTGCGAATAGACCAACATGTCGCGTATACTATGTGGAAGCAAATGAATTCACGAAAGAACCGACCCATCGACGGTTTCATCCGTCCTGATCAGTCGTCGCGCTCGCGACATCACAAGGATGCGAAGCAGCCACCCATTGTTCATCGTCCCATGCAGCCGAACCGTCCCCAGCAATTAGGGTCGTCAGATCGACACGAACTTCCCGGATCTGCTCGTACCGATGGTTTTGCATATCGCACCACGACTCATCTCGGTTTACAGCCCGCTGCAGCCTTACCTGAGACTGCTCCTGTCACCGATGAAGCTCTACCTAAGCAAAAACGCCGCTGGTTCAGTCGCAAGCAAAAAGATCTCACTGCAAGCAAAAAACGTCGTAGTCCCGTGCTGAGAGTGCTCAAATGGGCTTTTTTGTTCATTCTCATTACAGGTCTTGGGTTTGCTGGGTATACGGGATACAAGTTGTACTCTGCGCAATCTAAGATCATCGATCGTGAAGGCGGCTCATCGCTTGCGCTTCGCAAAAACGTTGCTCCAAGCGAACTTAACGGAGAAGGTGACGGTCGAGTCAATATCTTGCTGATTGGGAAAGGTGGCGAAGGCCATGAAGCGGGTGATCTGACAGACACATTGCTTGTCGCAAGTATTGATCCGTTCGGCAAGACAGCTGCTATCTTGAGCATCCCTCGTGATCTGTATGTGAAGGTGCCTGGGTACTATTCCATGAAGATCAATGCCGCATATGAAACCGGCAAAGACGACGCCAAAGGCGACGAGAAAGCTGGTGTTAATCTACTTGAAAAGACCATAGAAGAACACCTAGGCATCCCTATTCATTATTATGGCATGGTAGATTTCACTGCCTTCAAGCAAGCTGCTGATGCAGTAGGTGGTATCGATATCAATATCCAGGGTAGCGACCCGAACTGTCTCAATGGTGGTATCTATGATCCTATCTTCGACTGGCAGTATGGCAAAAACGCACTTCGATTGTATGGCGGCCAACAGCACTTGAACGGTACCCAGACGTTGTTGCTCAGTCGTGCACGTAACTCACATGGTGGTTGCGGCATGCCTCGCTCGGACTTTGATCGTAACATGAACCAACGCAAGATCTTGGTTGCTCTTAAAGATAAGATTTTCTCACTCGATACATTTAGTAATCCTCTCAAAGTTGTGCAACTCATGGATGCAGCTGGCGATCACGTCAGGACAAACATACGAACAACAGAAATTGCTCGTTTGTATCAACTTGGCAAAGATATACCATCAGATCAAATCCAGTCTCTAAGCTTGGTGGATGGCGATAAGCCTCTTGTGCAAGGCGCTATGATCAATGGCGCATCAGTTGTCGTGCCGATAGCGGGGGTTGGGAATTATGACGCAATCCGAGCATTCGTTCGCAGCTCGCTTGTCGATGGATACATCAAGAAAGAAGGCGCCAAGGTGGCAGTACTAAATGGCGCTGGCGTACCTGGTCTCGCAAAAACTAAAGCCGATGAACTTAAGAGCTATGGGTATCAAGTCGTATACGTCGGTGACGCGACAACAGGTGTTGCCAAGACGCAGCTTATCGATGCTACTAAGTCGGCAACAGCCAAGCCCTATACCAAACGATACCTGGAACAACGCTTCAAGGTAATCGGTCAATCTGGCCAATTGCCAGTCGAAGTCACGGATCCCACAGTAGATTTTGTTATAATACTGGGGCAAGATGCGACTACTCAAACGTCTAACAACTAACACATATAAAGGCACTTCTCACTATCTCCATATAGGATTGAATGCGTTGTTGCCGTTTATCCTCGTCGGATTTGTGCGCTTGCGTCTCGTGCCGCTTGCTTTTCTTGTCGTCGTATTAAGTAAGTGGCGCATGCTCGCCGTCAAGATTCGTTATTGGTGGCCTAATATCTTGGCCAATACTGTCGACATTATTGTCGGCATGAGTGCAGTCGTATATATCAACCGCGCAGGCTCACTTATCGCACAATTGCTGTACGCGTTACTCTACAGTCTATGGCTGACCATTGTGAAGCCGCGCTCGGCTTTCAATTGGGTTGTAGCACAAGCGATCATCGCCGAAAGTCTTGGCCTCTCGGTCATATTTTCCCATCAATCAATATCAAGTGCCCAGCGTACGTATCCAGAAGCATTCGTCGTCGTAGCTGGCTTCCTCATCGGTTTCGCATGTGCACGGCATGTTTTGAGCAATATCGCCGATGGACTCAAAGAATCGTACGCATTGTTCTGGGGTTTGGTAGTCGCCGAGCTAACGTGGTTGGGTGATCGCTGGGTGTTGCTGTATGCCGGGATCACACATGTGGCGATCATCTGTGGGGGATTAGGGTATGTCGCCATCGAGCTGCATAAATCAGCGATGCGGGACACGCTTACCAAACAAAAACGCTTCCTCTATCTATTCTTTGTCACAGCACTTCTGGCCATAATCGTTATACTGTCTGACTGGAAACGATATTTATATTAAGCTCGTGTTCAGCTAAGTGATATTGAATGGGGTCATGCGTATGAATGGGAAAAAAGCTTTATCGTCGATTGATGTCAAACAATTTGTCATGATAGTTCTGGCGCTTGTCGCTGGGTTTGTGGGCGGGTATGCAGGGAGTAGGACAGATAAAAATCTCGTCACTACGAACACATCTACACAACAGAAAATACAAGTCGTTTCGAGCGAGAGTCAGCTCATATCACAAATAGCCAAAGACGTCGGACAAAGTGTCGTGTCGGTGAATGTGTCTGGAAGTGCGGGTGTCGATTTATTTGGAAGCGTTGTGCAGCAGCAAGGTGCTGGAACGGGCATTATTATCAGCGCCGATGGGTACATCATGACTAATCGACATGTCGTGGCGGAAGGGACGAGTACTGTGAGCGTGACAACTGCCGATGGCACAAAGTATGATGATGTGCAGATCGTGGGGCGCGACACCGCCAACGATATCGCGTTTCTCAAAGTCAAAAACCCCAAGAACTTCAAGGCCGTAAAACTCGGAGATTCTACGCAAGTACAAGTGGGTGACAAGGTAGTGGCGATTGGCAATGCCGAAGGACAGTTTCATAATACCGTCACGTCGGGTATCATCTCAGGACTCGGACGAGACATCACAGCTGGTGATGCTTCATCGGGCAGTACTGAGCCGTTGCGTAATCTCATCCAGACCGATGCTGCTATCAATCAAGGTAATTCTGGCGGTCCACTCGTCAATCTCAATGGAGAAGTGATTGGTATGAACACTGCCGTAGCGGGTAGCGCCGAGAACCTCGGCTTTGCGATACCTATCACCGATGCGCAAGGCATCATCAAGACGGTCCTGACGCAAGGTCGTATCGTCCGTCCATATCTGGGAGTTCGATATGTAGCGATTACGGATGACATCGCTTACGAATATAATCTACCCGTGAAGCGCGGCGCATACCTGGCTCCAAGCCGTTCTCAAACAGTCGTCTTGCCTGATAGTCCTGCTGCCAAAGCTGGCCTCAAAGAAAAAGACATCATCACGAAGATCGGCGACACTGCGATTGATGAAAAAACGAGTCTCTCGACAGCCCTCAGCAAATACAATGTCGGTGATACCATCAAAGTAAAAATATATCGAGACGGCAAAGAACAAACCGTAGATGTGAAATTAGAAGAAGCGAAGGCTCAATAAAAGGAGCCAGCTTTACGAGCGTTTAAAGAGTTGGATAAAGTCATCTTCGGCTTGCTCGGTATACCCATGCTCGGTCGCAATGGCACGTAGTTCATCATGCTGAAATGGGAGCGATTCAGTCAAGACATAGTTGGCTTTATGTGTATCAAGTTGCGTGAATAGCTGTCGATACAGATCCAAGCCATCTGAGCCGCCAAATATTGCGACCCGAGGTTCCATCATAGCTGCGTCATTGAGTTGATAGTGATCGGGGACGTAGGGGAGATTGGCCAAGAGGACAGAAGTCGGAATTCGGAATTCGGAAGCTAAAAATGGCTCAAGCAAGTTACCGTGGTAAAAACGGATATCAACAGTATGTTTTTTGGCGTTTTTGCGTGCGAGTTCGAGGCAGTTGGGATCAATATCAGTCGCCGATACTGTTGACTCCGGGAACTCGAGTTTGGCGGTGATAGCAATTGCTCCAGAACCAGTACCTACATCAGTGATATTCCATGGTCGTGGATCAGAAATAGTTTTGATTAGTTCGATCATAGTTTCTGATTCGGGACGGGGTTCGAGGACATCATGGTTGAGAAGAAAATCGCGTCCATAGAATTCGGTTTTGCCACGAACATATGCAAGCGGAAAGTGCTGTAGTCGCTGTGTGAGCTGCGTATCGAGTGTTGCGACATCAAGATCTCGGAGTCTCGTCTCAGAGTGTGCGAGGATCCAGGACTTATCTTTCTCGAGTGCGTCTTGTAGGAGAACGAGAGCATCGAGTCGAGCGGTACCAATATTGGCACCTTCCAATGCACGCGTGGCTTCTTTGAGCCATTGACCGATAGTCTTAGGCTTCTGTGGTGATGAGTTGGCGTTCATAGGTATGCAGTGCTTCTACGATATCATCGATATCGCCATCGAGAGCGGCTGGCAGATTGCTGCGGGAGTAGCCGATGCGGTGATCTGTGATGCGGTCCTGTGGGAAATTATATGTACGAATCTTCTCAGAGCGATCACCGGAGCCGATCAATTTCTTGCGAGCATCCGACAGTTGCTTCTGTTCCTCTTCGATCTTCAGAGCAAGCAGGCGAGAGCGTAAGACCTGCATCGCCTTTTCTTTGTTGCTGATCTGACTTTTTTCATCCTGACATGTCACGACAAGCCCGGTAGGTAAGTGCGTGATGCGTACCGCAGAGTCAGTAGTATTGACCGACTGGCCGCCGTGTCCACCGGAGCGGAAGACATCAACTCGTAAGTCGTTGGGAGAAATGACGATGTCGGTCTCTTCGGCTTCAGGCAAGATTGCAACGGTCACTGTAGACGTATGGATGCGACCACTTGATTCGGTGACGGGAACACGTTGCACGCGGTGGACCCCAGCTTCAAATTTCAACATACGGAATGCATTTTCGCCTTTGACGGCGAAGATAATTTCTTTGTAGCCGCCGGCCTCAGAAGGACTTTCACTGACGAGCGATGTTTTGAAGCTATGACGCTCACAGTATCTGACGTACATACGATAAAGTTCACCCGCGAAGAGCGATGCTTCGTCGCCTCCAGCGGCAGCACGGATTTCGATAATAGCGTCACGGGAGTCGTTGGGATCTTTTGGAGTGAGAGCTTCGGTGAGATCAGCCTCAGTTTTGACTAACTTTGTTTCGAGTTCTTCGAGTTCAGATGTGGCAAGTTCAGCCAGATCGGCATCTGAACCGGTAGCCAGCTCTCTGGCTTCTTGAATCTGCGTGATGAGGGTTTGTTTGAGATCGTAAAGCTCGATGATAGTTTTGAGTTCGCTTAAGCGCCGAGATTTTTTACTCACGTCTGGATCGGCATAGGCATCGGGGCGAGCAAAAAACACTTCGAGCTCGTCCATCTCCTGTCGTAATGCGGTGATTTTTTCTTCCACGATCTTATCCTATAGAAAAACACGAGCAAAAACTACTCGTGTTTTGATTGGTTTAGCGAACGTTACTCAGCAGGTTTGTCGGCAGCTGGCTTTTTGGCTTGAGGTTTTGGTGATGTAGCGCCAATTTTCTGGACTGTTGGGCGAACTTTGGTTCGGACCTTGGCCTTTTTCTTGGCAGCGTTCGTGAGACGTTCTTTGTGTGCTTCACGCGCAGCAGTTCGTGCTTTGAATTTGTCGACACGGCCTTCCATGTCAAGGAGTTTTTCTTGTCCGGTATAGAAGGGATGGGAAGCGCTTGTGATGTGGACTTTGACGAGCGGATACTCGTTGCCGTCTTCCCATTTGATAGTCTCGTCAGCCTTGATAGTCGAACGAGTAAGTATGCGAAAACCGTTCGAGAGATCTTCGAACACTACGTATCGATATTCGGCTGGATGTAAGTCTTTTTTCATAGATCTCGTGGATTATACCCTCATATCTGTTGTGAGTCAAACGTGAGTTGCATATCTGTTGCATATCTGTTATGATTCATCCGTCACAAATATAAGCAACGTGAGGCATTGATCCTCCCCGCATAGGCCGCTTGGCTGGTGTAGTGGGCAAGTCACACGTGAAGTAAAGGATTCATACACATGACGCAAGTCGATATCAAGGCTTTGCTCGAAGCCGGTGCGCATTTCGGCCACCAATCGAGTCGTTGGCACCCAAAAATGGCGCCATATATTCATAGTAAACGTAATGGTACCCATATCATCGATTTGACCAAGACGGTCGAAGCGCTTGAACAAGCCCTTCCGGCCATCACAGAGGTCGCGGCTCGCGGCCAGCAGATCTTGCTCGTCGGTACCAAGAAACAGGCACAAGCGATCGTCGAGAAAGCTGCTGCGGATACCGGTATGCCATATGTCACGGTTCGTTGGTTTGGTGGTATGTTGACCAACTCCAAGACCATCATGGCTCGTGTGAAGTATCTCAAAGACCTCGAAGCTAAGATGGAGAGCGGGGAACTCGCCAGCAAGTACTCCAAGCTAGAAGTGCAGCGCTTCCAAGAAGAAATCGATAAGCTCAACGAAGCATTCGGTGGCATCAAGAACATGAATAATACTCCGGGCCTCGTTTTCGCAACTGATATGCTTGTCGATCATCTCGCTATCAAAGAAGCAACTCGGCTCGGTATCCCGGTTGTCGCTATCAGTGACAGCAACGCCGACCCATCAGTCATCAAATATCCAATTCCTGCCAATGATGATGCGATCAAGACAATCCAACTCATCACTGACTATGTCGTCGCTGCCATCAATGACGGCAAAGCCAAAGTCAAAGCGCCTACCAAAGATAAGACTGAGGCGCCAGTTGAAGCTAAGCCAGAAGCTAAAGAAGCTGTAGAAGCAAAATAAGGGAGAATACAATGGGTGTAACTATTGAGGAGATCAAGCGTCTCCGTGAACTCACAGGTGTCGGTATGACCGATGCCAAGCAAGCATTGACTGAAACGGACGGGGACTTTGACAAGGCCCTGGAAGCAATGCGCAAAAAAGGTCTGACCAAAGCAGAGAAGCGTGGTGAACGCGAAGCTCGCAGCGGTGTTATCGGCACATACAATCATGACAATCGAATCGGCGTGTTGATCGAAGTGAACTGTGAGACAGATTTTGTCGCTCGCAATGATGTTTTCACAGACCTCGTCAAAGATCTCGCCATGCATGTTGCAGCGTCAGCGCCCGAATACGTCAGCGCCGATCAAGTGTCCGAAGAAGCTCGAACCAAAGTCGAAGCTGAGTTTAGCGATAAAGTTAAGTCCGAAGGCAAGCCAGAGAATATGGTTCCGCAAATTGTTGAAGGAATGCTCAAAAAGCACTTCGCTGAGCGTTGTCTTCTCGAGCAGCCATTTGTCAAAAATCCCGACGTCACCGTCGATAGTATCGTCAAAGAAGCGGCTGCCAAGCTCGGTGAAAACATCGTCGTTCGACGCTTTGCTCGCATGCAACTTGGCGAAGTTGCCTAGGCCTTCCTGTACAATAGTTTGAAGGAGGAATATTGATGAACCCAACGTTCAGCGTGGATCAAGCCAAACAAAAGTTCACACAAGCGCTCAATCATCTCCAGGATGAGCTCAAAAAAATACGAACTGGTAGAGCTCACCCGAGTATGCTCGAAGGAATCGTGGTGCAGGCATATGGAACGCCTATGCCGCTCATACAAGTCGCAAATGTTACTGCTCCCGAGGCACAACTACTCCAGATCACGCCGTTTGACCCCAGCAATATTCAGGCAATCGCACAAGCTATACGAGACGATCAATCGCTCGGACTCAATCCGACGGATGACGGTCGCGTGGTTCGTGTTCCTATTCCAGCCTTGACGACTGAACGTCGACAGCAAATTGCCAAACAACTTGGCGAAAAACTAGAAGATACCATGATCGCTTTTCGCGGTGTTCGACATGATGCACTCAAAGATATCGAACAAGCCAAGAAAGACAAATCGCTCAGCGAAGATGAGGCCTCTCGACTCGAGAAACAAGTAGATGAAGCCATGGCTGAGGCCAAGAATCAAGCAGAATCGTTTGCGAAGACTAAAGAAAAAGAAATCATGACGGTATAACGATGGCTACTAAAACTGTCACCCCCAAAGTTGATACCGGTGTCGAAGAGGTAGTTCCGAAGCATCTTGGTCTTATCCTTGACGGCAATCGTCGATGGGCCCGATCACAAGGCTTGCCGGTTTATAAAGGCCACTTGCAAGGTTACAAGAACCTCAAAACTATTTGCGATGCAGCCCGTGATATGGGTGTCACCTATATATCGGTCTACATATTCTCTACAGAAAACTGGCAACGAGCATCAGAAGAGGTGGAATACATCATGGGTCTTGCTATGCGGATGGTCAAAAACGATCTCAAAGGCTTACACAAAAAGAACATCCAAGTTCGTTGGCTTGGTGTGCCTGACCGCGTAAGTCCCGATCTTGTCAAAGCAATTCGCCACGCCGAAGAAGTTACCAAAGATAATACGGGTGGTGTTTTTGCGCTGTGCTTCAACTATGGCGGTCAGCTGGAAATTGCTGATGCTATGCGCTCTATGATCAAAAAGGGTATCGCGGCTGAGGACATCACGCCTGAGATAATCCAGCAACATTTGTACGGACCCGATATCCCTGATGTTGACTTGGTTATACGAACCTCGGGTGAGGAACGTATCAGTAACTTTATGTTGTGGCGTTGTGCGTATGCAGAGTTTTATTTCTCGCAAAAGAACTGGCCGGCATTTACCGTCGATGATCTCGGTGTAGCTCTCAAAGATTATGCTCGTCGACAGAGGCGAATGGGTGCTTGATGTTTGTCGTCGGTATCTTTCTCTTTATTCTTCTTATCATCGTCCATGAATTTGGGCATTATCTGGCTGCAAAGCGGAGCGGCGTGACGGTTGAAGAGTTCGGAGTCTTTTTTCCACCGCGCTTATACGGGAAGCGGTTTAAAAAAGGCGGTACGCTTTACACGATCAATGCACTGCCGCTCGGTGGTTTTGTGCAGCTAAAGGGTGAACATGATAGCGACACCGAAAAGGGAAGCTACGGTGCGGCCTCGCTTCGACACAAAGTCAAGATCTTGATCGCGGGCGTACTCATGAATATCGTAGCCGCGTTTGCTATCTTCACGATTCTCGCGTGGATTGGCATGCCAGTCATGAATCTCGAGAGTCTCGAGTTTTATCACAAGCCACAATTCACTGTTGCAAGCGATACCAAAGAACTCGGCGAGAAGAAAGTCAAAGACGTTATCATCGTGGAGTCGGTTGAAACAAGTAGTCCGGCTGAAAAAGCTGGTTTGCGAAGTGATGATCAGATCGTCAAAGTAGCCGATCAAGATATCAAGAAGCCCGATGATCTAGCTCGCGCAACACGCGAGAATGCTGGGAAGGCGGTAGAGATACTCTATCGCCGCGATACGGCGTCTGCCAAGACGACTGCGACGCTCAATGCCGATAACAGTGCGGGCAAAGGTTATCTAGGGGTTCACTATGTCGAGCCTGGCGTAACCCTTCGTCGTTCAACATGGTCTGCGCCTATCGTCGGTGCTGCACTGACGGCACAGTATAGCGATATCACAATACGTGGTATCGGTTGGTCGCTGCACAATCTTTTTACGGGACATGCCGCCAAAGCCAAAGAAGCGGTCGGTGGTCCGATAGCTGTGGTCGGTGAGATCAAAAAATCCAGTGGAGTCGATCCACGCTATATGTTGATGCTGCTTGGGATCATCTCTGTGAGTTTGGCAGTACTCAATATCCTGCCTATACCACCCGTGGATGGTGGAAAGTTATTTGTGACACTCTTCTATCGTTTGTCGCGTATGAAACTGACTATGAAGGCAGAGAAAATCATATACGGTATCGGTGTCGGGGTGTTTGGTGTGTTATTTATCTTGGTCGCCATCCTCGACATTAAACGACTTCGAGGCTGACGACAATGGACTCTCAGCAAGTAGCCATACAGGATTCTCGTGTCTGGTGGGGTCCCTGGGATGGCCTGGGTATTGCGGTTGTTGCCTATATCCTGCCGCAGATTGTTGCCGTGCTGGTTGCCTCTGGGCTACATCTCAATATCGAGGATCAGTCGTTTGGCACGATCATCATCACATCCTTGATCGAGATTCTGTCACTCGGTGTCGTCATGGGCTATGTGCGCTCTAAAAGTCCTTCGCTTGCTGCGCTAGGACTGCGTTTGAAACGAGTTGTCACGGTCTTCTGGGCTATCCCGACATATGTTGCATACTTCATCGTGACAGCGCTATCTATTAGCTGGATATCACGCATCTTCCCGAAGTTTAATGCCGATGAAAGTCAGAATATACCGTTTAGTACGAGCATCGCCGGTCCACTGAGACTGGGGATCGTCTTTTTTATTCTCGTTTTACTGGTGCCGATCACGGAAGAAATCATGTTCCGAGGATTCTTATATAAAGGGTTCAAAAAGAAAGTCGGACCAGTCTATGCCGCCGTTGTCACAAGCGCATTGTTTGGGTTGGCTCATTTCCAATGGAATATAAGTATCGACACATGTATCTTGTCGTTCTTTTTGATATATCTTTACGAGAAAACCGAGTCGCTCTGGCCCAGTATTGCGCTGCATGCCATCAAAAACAGCTTGGCGTTTCTGGTGCTATTCATCTATAAACCCTGAGAAGGGCATGCTAGAATGTCTCGTATATGAGACGATCACAACTTTTTACGAAAACCAGAAAAGATGCTCCAGCTGACGAGACAGCCAAGAACGCTCAATTATTAATCAGGGCGGGATATATTCACAAAGAAATGGCAGGAGTCTACGCATATCTACCGCTAGGCAAGCGCGTACTCGATAATATTGCACAGATTGTGCGTGAGGAAATGAATGCTATCGGTGCACTAGAGGTTCAGATGACCGCACTGCAGCCTAAGGAGATATGGGAAAAGACTGATCGTTGGGATGACAAGAAAGTCGATAACTGGTTCAAGACCAAACTCGTCAACGGTACTGAGCTGGGAGTAGGTCTTACTCACGAAGAGCCGATAGTCGACGCTCTCGCCGAGTATATGAGTTCGTACAAAGATTTGCCGATCTATGTGTATCAGATCCAGACGAAGTTTCGGAACGAACTTCGTGCGAAAAGTGGCTTGCTTCGAGGGCGTGAATTCCTCATGAAAGATATGTACTCTTTTGCTCGTACCCAAGAAGAGCATGATGAGCTCTATGAACGCGCAGCAAGCGCGTATGCAAAAGTTTATGACCGGTTGGGTATAGGTGGCATCACATATAGGACGTATGCAGACGGTGGCATATTTACGACGCGTTTTAGTGACGAATACCAGACATTGAGCTCAGTAGGCGAAGACACGATTTATGTTGATGAACAGAGAAAAGTCGCTATCAACAAAGAGATACTTACTGATGAAAATCTAGAAAAGGTAGGTCTAAAAAGAGAAGATCTCGTTGAGAAAAAGGGCGTGGAGGCAGGGAATATCTTCCCACTTGAATCAAAGTACACCGATGCGCTTGATGTGTACTACACCGATGAGCGAGGCGAGAAACAGTCGATCATAGCTGGTTGTTATGGGATTGGCGTGAGTCGCCTTGTTGGGCTTTTGGCTGAACATTTTTCTGATGACAAGGGCCTGGTATGGCCAGAGAATATCGCTCCGATGCGTGTGTATCTCGCGTCTGTGGGCACAAATGAGCTTGTCGTGCGTGCTGCTGATGAATTGCATGATCAATTGGAGCAGAAAGGCGTCATGGTACTTTATGATGATCGAGATGTACGTCCTGGTGAAAAGTTTGCTGACGCTGAACTACTGGGAATTCCTCACCGTGTCGTTATTAGTGAGAAAACACTAGAACAGGGTGGGGTGGAGTACAAGAGTCGTACGAGTGATGAAATCACAGTGCTTTCTGTGGAACAATTGCTCCAAAAAATAAACGCACAGTAAGATATAACGTAGTCTTAGTCACAACAATATATTTGCTTGGACTGATAAAATGCTATACTCTCATCCATTGTGATTACGTAGGTGATCGAGGAGGGCATGTGCTTTCCAGGAGGTTATTGTAGAAATGAAAAAGTTATTCCATCTGACCAAAGACGGTATCAAAGAACTCGAAAACGAGCTGAGTGAACTCAAAAATCAGCGTATTTCTATTGCTGAAAAGATCAAAATTGCTCGTGATTTCGGTGATCTAAGCGAAAACGCCGAGTATGCATCGGCACGCGAAGAACAGGGTCGTATCGAAGGACGAATCGCCGAGATAGAACACATCCTCAATAATGTCACTGTCATCAAAGAAAAAACAAGCAACGGCAAAGTATCACTCGGGTCTACAGTTGAGCTCAGAGACAAGAAGGGTAAGACCAAGATGTTTACAATCGTCGGAACGGTCGAGGCCGATCCACTTTCGGGCAAAATCTCAGACGAATCACCGATTGGCAAGGCCCTCCTGGGCTGTAAGATCGGTGAAGAAGTGACGCTTTCAACCCCCAGTTCCAAACTTGTCTATTCCGTCGTCAAGATTTCATAGGCAGAGGACACACCATCTGGAACAAAATAAAGGGGCGTAGAGGGCCCCTTTATTGCTATACTAACCCAAGATAGGAACAAGTAATTATGCAGTGGTTACATACAATTGTCGATGAGCTCATAGCTCGAGTTCCCGAGGGTGAAATCCTGATTGAGTCAGGTGCATCACCGTCGGGAACATATCACGTTGGTCATTTACGAGAAGTGATCACGTCTGATGCAATTCTACTCGAGTTGCGACGGCGAGGCAGACAGGCTCGACACATACACTTTGTTGATGATCTCGATGCACTCCGAAAAGTTCCTGTGAACGTTCCGCAAGACTATGACCAACATCTTGGCAAGCCGCTTTGCGATACGCCCGCGCCAGATGGATCAGATCAATCGTACGCAGATCATTTCCTGAGTGACCTTATAGCGGCGACGTCATATCTCGGAATTGAGATGGAGGTTATTCGAAGCCACGAGAAGTATCGAAGTGGCTTTGACGTACCTGCTATCGAGATGGCCTTAACGCACATACAAAAAGTAAAAGATTGTATCGTCAAAGGCTCGGGTAGGCAGCTTAGTGATGATTGGAATCCTATACAAATATTAGAAGAAGGTCGATTTAAAAATCGCGCGTTGGTAGATATCGACAAAGAGAAAAAAGAAGTAATATATCGACGCGTCGAGGGCGGAGAAGCGCGTGCTCGATATGACAATGGCGATGTGAAGCTTGACTGGAGAATAGATTGGCCAACTCATTGGTGGTTGCAGGGCGTGAATGTTGAGGCATTTGGCCGTGATCACGCTACGAAGGGTGGATCGTATGACACAGGAGTCGAGATAATCAAAGATGTGTTCGGGGCTGAACCCCCTTATCCTGTACCGTATGACTTTGTAAATCGTACTGGCGATCCCAAGAAAATGAGTGCGAGTAGAGGCACTGGTATAAGTGCCAAAGACATAATTAAAGTCCTTCCGGCTGAAATAATTCGCTTCTTCATGCTTCGTTATCCACCGAGCAAACGATTGTATTTTGATGAAGTCGAAGGAACGGTCAAGCTCGTTGATGAGTTTGCAGAGCTTGCGGCGAAAAGCGACAAGACTAAGCAAGATGAGGATTTACTCTACATGTCGACGCGTGGCTCTTCGCATCAAACGATCAGTCCTGTACCGTTCTCGCATCTTGTCGCAAGCTATCAGTCTGCTTTACGTGATACTGACAAAACGATAGAGATAATTCGACGAACCGAACATGCTGAGCATATTGATGAAGCGGTGATCACTCGTGAACTTGTGTTCATTGATGAGTGGTTGCATCTATGGGCGCCCGAAGACGTGAAATTTCAAATTGCTGAAACGCTGCCGGAAGTCGAACTTTCGGAGCAGCAAAAGACGTTTCTTCGTACCCTCGCAGATAAAATCGAACAGGCACCCGAAGATGCTGACGGTGAATGGTTTCACAAAGCAATCTATGATCTCAAGGATTCTGTAGGCCTCGAGCCGAAGCAACTTTTCCAGACGCTCTATCAAGTGCTGATCAACAAAATGTCTGGTCCTCGAGCTGGCTGGTTCCTGAGTTTGTTGCCACGTGAGTGGCTGGTGAAACGACTCCGCCTAGAAAGCTAAGAGAAACGATTGGTTCATATGCAGAAGAAGCTGCCAAATGGTTTAGTGCTGGAGCGCATGGAATCGTCCATTGTCCCGGTGAATATATACGTACGACACTACGCCAAGATCATACCCGTGTCCCCTGTGATACCTGTAGATGAGCACAGGGGGCTGCCGCTTACACCCATGCCGAAACTCATGCGCCAGGAACTGGGGTTAGATGCTCAATGTGCATGTGAAAGCTGTAGACCAAATCGACATCATGTATGGTGGGAGCGCGACAAGTACTCAAAAGGTCCATACAAAAGACTCAGAGCTCTTCCGGTGTATATCACGGAAATTCCAAATTGCGAGCATGACGCAATTCATATCGCACAGGACGAACCAGAAATAGTCGATGAAGAATTATGTAGGGCAATTACAAGACAAGCTTTACTCGAAGAGCAGCTCGCACTCGCCAGAAGCAGGATAGAATTGAGGCGAGGCGAGAAAGTTGTGCCAGAAAGTCCGAAGCGGAAAGTAAAAACCCTTGATCAGTTAGAAGATGAACAAGATCGCTTGAGCGAAAAGCTTGGTCTTAGTATTCGTGCGGCAGGTGATTTGCTCGCGCCGCAATATTACGTAGTGGAAGACGGAGGCATTGTCATCTATACTTGTACACGAGAATTAACGGAGGACGTATCGATTGATCCGAGTTAGTCATATCACCAAAATCTATGGTAAGAAAGCCAATGCTTTCACGGCACTTGATGATGTAACATTCGATGTCGAAGATGGTAGCACGCTCGCTATCATCGGGAAGAGTGGTTCTGGCAAATCAACACTTATGCACATCATGAGTGGGCTTGATCATCCAGATGCGGGCGAGATCATCTATGGCGATCGTGATCTTTTCACGCTGTCGCGCCGAAAGATCGACAATTTCAGGTCCAAAGTGATGAGTTTTATCTTCCAGTCATTTTTCGTCGAGCCCAATCAAACATGTTATCAAAATGTTGCACTGCCTTTGGAAATAGCCAAAGTACGCAAATCGAAGAGGCGCGCATTGATCATGTCTGCACTGGAGCGCGTACAACTGGAGGACAAGGTCAATAGCCGAGCACGCGACCTCTCTGGTGGCCAGAAGCAGCGTTTAGCGATCGCACGAGCTATCGTCAACGAACCAAAGCTTATCTTTGCTGACGAACCGACCGGCAATCTCGATAGTGCGACCGGTGAGTTGATCATAGATCTGTTGTTTGATCTCAACAAAACACTCGGCAGCACGCTTATCATCGTCACGCACGACGAGGATCTTGCTCGTAGGTGTCAAATGCAGATAACCTTGAAAGACGGAAAAGTAGCAAGCGTCACGACCACGAAGCCCAAAGCAGTAACAGGCAAAAGGAAAAAGTCATGAAAGTACGAGACATAGTACGACGAAGCTGGAGGAGTTTGAGGAGCGCCAAGGGGCGTACGCTGCTTACAGCACTGGCGATAGGAGTAGGTGGTTTTACGCTGGCTTTGACTTTGGCTGCAGCTCGTGGCGCCAAAGCATATACTGATCGCTTAGTCTCCACCAATTTTGATCCAGCGGAACTGCTTGTAGCAAAAGATGAGCGGGTATTTACAAACGGCAATGTATCGAAACCTATCGAGTACGATGAGTCTATCGGTGAAGCTCAGGGTTTCAGTATCAAGCGAATTGATCGCAACGATATCAATACCATCAAGGCTGTGCCGGGTGTTGAGGAGATCCGCGAGGGATATCAGATCAATCTCCAATATGTGACACGAGAAGGAGCCAAAAAATACACCGGCTCACTAGAGGTATACAACCGTGCACAAAAACCCGAGATATCAGCGGGCTCATTGCCAGATCAATTGCAAAGTCATGATGTCCTCTTGACTGATGATTATCTCGATATCCTTGGGTTTGCTACTCCAGAACAAGCCATAAATCAGGAGATCACGCTTCAAGTTCGCCAGCCTTTTGGCAAAGTCCTCAGTAAGCAATTCAAAGTCATCGCTGTGACAAAAAAGCCTGCGACGAGTATCAGCTTCCAGCAGCGCCCACTGCTTGCTGGACGTGACGATGTCAAAGCCTTCAATGATTTCGTCAACGAGGGCACTATCAATGCGGATAAGTTTGTGTACGTCAGTGTTCGGGTAGTCGACGGACAAGATAAGGCCAAACTCAAAGCAGTCCAGACGAAGCTGAAAGATATGGGATACAATGCGCAAAGCGTAGAAGATACACAGAAATTCCTAGGTCAGATTATCAATGTTCTTCAGGGTATCGTCTTAGGGTTTGGAGGAGTCACACTCATCGCATCATTCTTCGGAGTCGTCAACACGATGTATATCAGTGTGCTCGAGAGGACAAGAGAAGTAGGACTTATGAAGGCGCTCGGTACCTCGCGTTTCAGCGTGAGCGCACTATTTGTGACAGAAGCGACATGGATAGGTTTCCTGGGTGCTGCGATAGGGAGTAGTGTGGCTTTTCTGCTCGGGACAGCACTCAATCCAACTATTAGTCGAAAATTAAGCTTTGGTTCAGAAAAGTTACTTATCTTTGTGTGGTGGCAGATGGCTTTAGTGATTTTGTTCTTGATGGTTGTTACGACAATTGCTGGACTTTTGCCCGCTCGCAAGGCAGCCAAACTCGACCCGATAGAAGCACTGAGGACAGAATAGAAGTTTCGTAATCAAGACACATGCAACAAGCTAGTTCGATCAAATTGTGGACAGAGCGATATGGCGGATGGCTACTCGTCGCGCTGCTCTGTGCTATTCCAGTCGTGCGGTGGTGGGGGATCGGGAGTGTGCATCTTGGGTCAGGAGCTGATATATTTCTCGCCCTCGGACGTGGGCTTGGTCTCGTAGGATTGATGCTGTATGCACTCAATTTTGTGCTTATGACGCGCTGGAAATGGCTAGAAAATCTATTCGGTGGTCTAAACAAGGTGTATATTGCACATCACATTACGGGAGGTCTCGCGCTAATATTCGTCCTCTTCCATCCACTCCTGCTAGCGCTGAATCTGGTAGATATCAAAGTAGTCGCTACCTTTCATGATGCGATGACTTTTTTGTTGCCGAGAGGAGTACATCTAGAAGGATACCTCACAACATTTCGCCAGGACTCAGCCATCAATAATGGTCTCCTCGCATATATTGGAATGGTGTTGCTTTTGATCATCACGTTTTTTGTGAAATTACCGTATCAACTCTGGCTGTTTACACATAAATTTCTGGGCGTCGCATTTTTGCTCGCTGGGCTTCATATATTTTTGGTTAGCTCCGATGTATCGCGTGATCATTTTCTCAAATATTACCTCCTCACATGGGTAATCATAGGCTTGCTGTGCTATATCTATCGAACACTAATGGGTAATGTTTTCGTGAGGAGAGCAACGTATACTCTCGAAAATACTGAGCAGCAACCGGGTGGCGTTATAGCTTTGCAATTAAGCCCTGATACTAAGCCCATCGCATTTAAGCCGGGGCAATTTGTCTTCATAAGGTTTATAAACGTCAAGGGCTTGAAAGCCGAATCGCATCCATTTTCTATCACATCATCACCCGACAACCAGCATCTGTGGCTCAGTATCAAAGCGCTCGGCGATTTTACCAATAAACTTGCACGCATTCCAAAAGGAGCGAAGGCAGAGGTCGAAGGGGCCTTTGGAAGGTTTAGCTATACGCGATTTAACAAGCCGCAGATATGGATTGCGGGTGGGATAGGAATTACGCCGTTTCTAAGTATGGCCCAGACTCTGGATACCAAGACACCACCTATCGATCTTGTGTATAGTGCGGCGACAAGGTCAGAATTAATCGAGCAACATGCGCTAGGTACAGTGATACCACAGCAAGTTTCCAATTTTCGTTACCAGGCATATGTAACGGATGAAATGTCGGGCTTTTTGACAGCAGACTGGATAATCGAGCATTGTGGTGGCGTCGAGGGCAAGGAGATCTTTATCTGTGGACCGCCAGGGATGATGCGAGCGCTTCGACAGCAACTCCGGGCCAAAGGCGTCCATAAATATAACATTCATACTGAGGAGTTTGATCTGCAATGAGACTAAAACGATCTGTTTTGATGGCTCTTTTGTTATCGGGCACGGTGGTAGTGTTGATATTTGTACTGGGCGTATTTGGTAACAATAGTTCGTCCCAGTCGTCTACATCAGACACAAGCCAGACCACATCGCAGAGTGAATCGTCATCACAACCACCTAATACTCAGACTCCCGCACCCTCTAGTACGCCGCCATCAGCGACGCAGCCTACTTCGTCAGGATCGGCAACGACACCCACGGCCTCTAGTCCAACCACAAGTACTCCAGTATCTTCAGTCGCGTGTGGCAAAAGCAATGGTCCCTGCACGACGTCACAAATAGCGACACACAACTCCGCATCAGATTGCTGGATTATATATAACGGCTACTACTACAACATCACGCCGTACGCACTCCAGCATCCAGGAGGAGCGGCGGTGTTCAACTCCACAACGTGCGGCCACGACATCTCGGCATATCTGTCTGGCGCCAAGTCAGCCGCAGGACAGCGTCATCGTCATTCTCTGGATGCTTACGATACACTTCCGTTTTACCGCGTCGGTCCAGTTCAGTAGTCGATTCCGTCATATTGAAAAGTAGTAAGAAATCTAATAGTGATTGCTTGACAGAGCGACTATGCTGCTAGTGCTAACAAGAGGGAGGGTAGCATGACATAGATCGTATAGAACCAATCTGATTCTTAGCACATGAATGTTTTGATAAAAACGACCACAAATGCATAAAGTAGTAAAAGGGAAAGGTTTGTATATGACGAAAGTTATCAGATGCACCCCGCGATCATCGTCACGATCACAATACTTGAACTCTCTTTTGAGTGGTCAGGATTGTGATCCGCACGGTGTCACGTTAGTTCGATCGATTTCTGCGGAAGAAAAGGTTTGTTTTGAATCCGAAGCCTCACTCGATGATCCGTTGTTCCAGATCTCAGTTGCTCATCCTGATGCTATCGAACCCGCTCTCTAACAAACCTATTGGTAAGTAACGTTGACGGGAGATACATGTGTGGACTAATCATTATAAAGGAGGATATATGGACGAGAATAATAAAGATGCCAAGAAAAACAAGAAGCAAGGCCACGAAGGCGAGCAAGGTAGCCAAGAACGGTAACTTGCTTGAGTTACATCTTCTGAACAGCCCCGTGAAAGCGGGGTTGTTCTTCGGGTATAAAATAACACCCCGTTTCCGAGGTGTTATCTAGTCGATAGCCGATGTATCGATGTTAAAAGTCTATTTCAAAACGGTTTTTGTGATAACGCGAAACCCGTTTTCCCATTTTGCGGGCCCATTTTGTGGCGAGCCGATCGTAGAGCTCGTCGAGCTCTTCTTCGGATCGAGGTTTGATATAAAATTGTAGGTGTTTTTGCCTTGGCATATGTCCCCTCCCTTAAAACTACTATGCCCTAACACTTTAGCAACCCACACTTAAAGTAGACTGTATGATATTTAACATAAGCGATCTAAATAGTTGTAATTTATCCCGTAAGAATTTTCATAGCTGGTCTCGAGAGAGGGAGGTAGAGTTTGCTGTGGTTTTGTAGTAGCAAAAACGAAGATTAACTTCGGTAATATTGCTACAATAGTGAAGAAGAATGGAAGTAAAATATGCAGACTAACTCTTTACCAAAAGAGATTAAGACAATAGCTATCTTTCGCGCAAATGCTCTTGGGGATTTCATCTTTTCGACGCCCATGATTCGTGCAATTCGTGCGCATTTCCCCAAGGCCAAGATCACATATATCGGTATGGATGGACACAAAAGTCTCATAGAGAGCCGATATCCAGAAATCGATGAAGTACTTACTTTGCCTCAAGTTAGTGAGACAGAATACATAAGCTCCAAAGATTGGCAGAGCGTGCATGATTTTGCCAAGTCGCTCAAAGGCAAATTTGATGTCTTCTTGCAAGTTCACGATGGGAGTCTGGAGGCCAATACATTTGCACGAAATGCTGCGGCGGCCTATACGATCGCGTTTAGTGATCGTCCTGATGAAAATTTCGATGTTGTACTGCCAATGACGTCGTATATACATGAGGTCAATAGGCATCTTGAGGTTGCGCGTCTACTCGGTGCGCCTGTTGTTGAGTACGAACCTACCATGAAGCACCTCGACACTGACTGGAGTGATTTGGAGCGGCACTTTGATGTTGATGATCGACCGATCGTTATTTTGCACCCGGGGGCAGGAGATCCGAGACGTCGCTGGCCGGCAGCAAACTTCGCTTCGGTTGGTGATTGGTTGGCTGAGCATGGGTATAGAGTCGTTATTACGGGTACACGAGAGGAGATTGGTCTTGCAGAAGATGTACTTGGTCTCATGAAGCACGACGCGTCTTGTACGGCGGGGAGGTTGTCGCTTGCGGCACTCATAGCACTGATGTCTGTAGCGAAACTGTTCATATCAAACGACACAGGACCACTTCACATCGCACGTGCTATTGGCCTGCCGACTATAGGAATTTATTCGCCAGCGTTTATCCTCCATGCTGGACCTATGTCAGTTCATACGAATCGCGTGCTTGTGTCATGTGTGACGAAGTGCCCAAAATGTGAGATGGATTTGATGTGCAACCCGTGGGATCGATATGGCGAGGAGCCCTCAAAAGGGACGTGTACACATGATCAGTCATTGGTTGATGACGTGAAGGCTGAGGATTGTATTGAACTGATTCAGTCGATGCTCAAATGATCCTTCATCTTGTCTGTAAAAACGGTGAAATGCCATTTGTCATAGTAAATAAGCTTTGCGTCTTTGAGCTTTTTTAGCTCGACCGCAGCCGTTTCGCGCGTGAGACCGAGGAGATTGGCGATGTCTTGATGCGTCAAAGGCAGTGAGATTTCTGCGACGCCGGGAGGCGAGTTCTTTTTGAATCTATTGGCTATGAAATACAGAGTATGGGCTATCTTGTCGCTTGCTTTGGGGCGCTCCGCGGCATTGAGCCGATGCAGGGAGTCGTAAAAGGTTGAGGTGAGACGGCGGGTGAGCTCCATAAGGGGAGTTGGGTTGTTGCTCAAGTACTGGATAAGATCATCGGGTTTCATGGCGTATGCTTCAACATCGCTAAAGGCGCTGTAGAAAAACTGCGATTCCTCGATTTGTCCAAACATATAGCCAAGCGGAAAGATGTCCATGCGTGAACCAAACCATAGGAGCTGCTCCATGCCTTGATCGTTGATATCGTAGCCTTTTACAAATCCACTCTTGATGGCATACACAGTCGTCGGAGCGTCCCCCTGGCACACAATCAGTTGGTTCTTCTCGAACTTCTTTACTGGGAACGTAGAAATATAAGCTGCTAATTTCTGCATCGTACCCCTAGTCTACAGATTTAAACTCGGCTGCTAGTAAGATATTTTATACCTCATGCTACAACATAGAGAAGTTGATGACTATTGAGACAAAAAAGAACCTCGCCGGTCTGCTGTACAGCAGATTGGGCGAGGCGTGTATGAAACAATCTTAGAGCGGCAAAGTGCTTTTGTCAAGCGAGCGATTGACCACTTTGCTATACTCACAGCATGAAAACAGTGGTGTTCGTCGATGGGGAGAACTTCCAGAAGAAGGTCAAACAAGTATATCGCATGAAGCGAACAGCTTGGGATGACCACGCCTTCGGTAACATCAAATTAAAAAAACTACTCCACGAGATGTTACCCGATCTCAAAATCGATGAGATTCGTTATTATGTCGCCAAGCTCCATGTCTATAAAGAGACAAAAGAGAAGAGTGAAGATCTTGTGGCTCTCCAGCGAGCACTCAAAAGTAATCTCGAAACTCAGAAAGTGAATTTTGTGACGAGCGGTAATGTTCGCATGTTTGCCGCCGGCAAAGACGTTGATCCCGTATTCAAAGAGAAGGGTGTCGATGTTCGGATGGCTGTCGATATGATCAGTCTGGCAGCAGACAAGAAACTGAAAACTGCCGTGATATGTAGTTCTGACTCAGATATGCAGCCGGTCATCACTGAATTGAAACGCCGCAAAGTACATACTGTCTACCTAGGTTTTCAAGCACAGCCGAACAAAGGTCTCGTATTTACATGTGACGAGACAATTTTGCTTCGCAACAACGAATTGCCACCGTATATCCAACCCAAACCGAAACTCAAAGTCGAACGATATGATGAGGAGAAGAAATGAAAACAGACAAGATTATCTTAGCAGCTGGTTGTTTCTGGGGTGACCGGCGCTTCGCTTATGAGACAAAACTACGTTTTTTCTATAGCTTCACGCCAGGAAAATCTTGTTTCTTAGAGGATTTATTTTCTTGGGTTCTGCATATAATCTCACTAAACGTTCCATTATCATCGACAACTATCGGAATGAATCCGATTTCGCTTTGCGAACCGTTGTCTGCTCTTTTTCCTGAAATAGTCGGAGACGATAATGAAGACTGAAAGTATTATCTTAGCAGCAGGCTGTTTCTGGGGGTGTGCAGTATTATTTTGATCAGGTTCCGGGTGTCGTACGTACGGTCGTTGGTTATACAGGGGGTCATACTGAAAATCCTACATATGAACAAGTTTGTGCTCACGGTACAGGTCATGCCGAGGCAGTTGAAGTGACGTTTGATCCTGAAAAAGTTACACTCCAGACGCTCCTCAAACAGTTTTTCTACATGCACGATCCGACCCAAGTTGACGGGCAAGGGCCGGATATCGGAGATAACTACCGATCGGCTGTTTTCTACTTCGATGATGCACAGAAAGAAGTGGCCGAAAGTATAAAATCTGATTCCAAAAAGATCACGACAAGCCTATTGTCACAGAAATAACCAAAGCTACGACTTTTTGGCCCGCTGAGGAGTATCATCAGAAATTTACTGAGCGGACTGGAAAAGGGATGTGTCACACGCAGTATAAGACGATGTAGGTATTGACTAGAGTCATAAGAAAATTGTATAATATACATATTATGGTATCCAGTGAATCACATGAAGAAGCAAATTTTGATATTCCCGAAACTATGTGGAAGCTACACATGGACGTTGTCGAGATTGACGCTCGCATTGCCGACGGCGTAAGTGAATATACTGCTGATCTCTTTCAGGCAGCAAGGGTAAGGGCGGTTGAAGAACGTGACCAATTTGCGGCTCGTACTGATGTTAGAGAGTATTTTGGGGGCTTAGTACTTAAATCCGAGCAACAAATTGAAGCGCTACGGCAAGCAATGCATGAACTTGAGGAATTGCAAGAATTTGCAAAAAAAGGCTTAATCGATCCTGCGATTATTAATGATCGCAAAGCAAAGCTCGATATGGGAGCTGAGATTGAGGCTGGTAATTCGCTAGAGTTTGCACGTTGGGTGCTAAGTATTGGTGAAATACAAGACCCTAGCTCTACGGATACTTTTGTTTCAGAAAGTGACACCTCTCAGGTAGGCCTAGATGAAATGGAAGTAGAAGGGGAGGAAGATCCATTTGAGGAAGTGTTTAGCTTTCAGGTTGCGGCAGATTTGGAAGCCATTCTGAGACTCAAAAGTTATGTACTAGATCGATTTGCTGTTGTTGGTGTTGAAGAGCTGTTAGCTGATAATCATTTGTCAGAACGAGTTCCCTACGACAGCGCAATTTGGGAGAGTTTAGGGGAAGATGAGAAAAAGCGAGCTCTAGAGGAACGCAGATACAATGCAGTTTTAGTCGCTGTGCAGCTTATCGAGCAAGATGGAATTGAAAATATTTATCAAGCCATTGAATCACGCGACAAGAATGATCCAAGACTAGCCGTGTTATTTGTGCTTGATGATATTTCTAAACTGCCAGAAAGAAACGAGCTATTGTATGAACTTACTTTTGAGCAACAGAAGTTCAATTACGGAGTATTAAGATCAGTTACGGGCAGAGTTGTAGATGTTGTCCCTCTTGCTCAAAAACCGAGCCTCCATATGGAAGAACAGCCCCTTTTGGCCGATGACGCTGGCGTGTCATCTGTTGAGGAGACAATTATTGAAGGTCACGAACTTGATACTCTTGAACCCGACTCTCTTACAGAACATGGAGCGGTCAGGGTTGAACAAGAACAAAACGAGGAAGAACTTAAGAAATCAAGGTCCCATCTAGAAAAGCACGACGAAGATACTATCAAAAAAATTGCAGGAGATGTTTTTAAGCTCGCGGAAGAATTAGGCTGGAGAAATGGCGAGGACACCTCTATTCATCTACTTGAGTTGAGATCAATCGCAAACCCCAAAATTCTTCAGAAGGCTAGAGCACGAGGTATAGTTCGAGATAAGCGAAACGGGCAGGGTGCGGGAGATATTAGCAACCTGGACATAGTTGATCTAGTTCGTTTGGCTGTTTACTGGAAATTCGAGCCGCTTTATCAAGTTTCTAGTAAAAAACGAGCAATCGATCAAATAATTCGAGCTTGCGAGAGGTCGTGGTTAAGTAAGAAAGAATCACACTGATTACTTGCTCTAGACAAGCCGGAGCATTAGCTGTATGCTGAAATTGTATTAATAATCTCTTGAAAGGGGATGCAAACGCTATGGAAATGAACGCGCTCGATAAAGTATCGACTACGCTTCTTATGGTGGGGGGACTCAACTGGGGATTAGTTGGTGTCTTCAAATACAACCTTGTCGACAAGTTGTTTGGAGTTGAATCAGGCCTCTCTCGAGTTGTCTATACGCTTGTCGGTCTCGCTGGCGTGTACTGCTTCTATCGAATGGTTATGATGTTGTCAGGCAGCAAACCAGCTCCTAAAGCCTAACGAAGCTTGCACATCTTCTAAAAAGATCCCACCCTAGGGTGGGATCTTTTGTATACTGTCATCTATGCAAGAAACTATTCGTATAGAAAAGCTCGTACCTGGCGGTCAAGGTTTGGCCACTCTTTCTAATGGGCAAAAGATTTTTGTCTGGAATGCACTACCTGGAGAAGAGGCCAAGGTGCAAGTGTGGCGGCGCAAAAAACAATTCGCCGAAGGGTTGGCGACAGAGATCTTGAAGTCTTCCGAGCACCGAGTAGAGCCAAAAGAACCGGAGAGTTACCTCGCGACATCACCATGGCAGATCATGGACTCTGATTATGAGAATGAACAGAAAAAGCTACTCATAGAAGAGATATTTTCTCGAGAAAAAATCAAACTACCTGTTTTTGAATTTACTGCAGATAGCAAACCGTTCCATTACCGCAATAAGATGGAATATAGCTTCTGGGCTGATGACACGGGTCTTCATCTGGCGCTATACAATCGTGGCAGCCACCAAAAAGCTATCGTGACGGGATCGCAATTAGCTATGTCCGCGCTCGATGTGGCGGCCCACGCGATTCTCCAGACGCTCCGTGCAGCGAAAATCCAAGGACGACAACTCAAGACTTTAGTGGTTCGCTGTAGCCAGGACAGTACTTGTGTCGCATCATTGTTCGTAAAAGACGAGAATTTCCCAGATGTAACACTTCCTGAAGAGATCAAGGGACTGCGCGTCTACTATTCTGATCCCAAAAGCCCTGCGTCGGTCATGACGAGGTTGGTGTATGAAAAGGGCGACGTGAAACTCAAAGATACTGTACTGGGGACGAGTTTGGTCTACGATGTCGACTCGTTTTTCCAGGTAAATGTCCCGATATTTGAGCGAGCGGTTCAAACGATGCGAGAGACGAGTGCGGTCAGTGATTTCTTTGTCGATATGTACGGAGGAGTCGGAAGTATTGGCTTGACGCTATCGGGTGAAAAACCGCTTACGATCGTCGAGCTGGATGAACATTCGGCAGCCATGGCTTCACTCAATGGTGGGGAAGATACGACTGTCGTGCGAACTAGTACGGAGCAGGCGCTCGACTACATCGTGAATGATAAAGTGATGATTTTTGACCCGCCACGAGCTGGACTGCATCCCAAAGTCATCCAGAAGATCCTAGAAGTCTTACCGATCAAAATCTACTATCTGAGTTGCAATCCCGTGACGCAAGCCCGAGACCTCGCATCGCTACTCGAGTCATATGAAATAACGAAAGCTGAAGGTTACAATTTCTTCCCACGCACCCCACATCTTGAATTTCTGACTATACTCAAGCGAAAGGTATAATACTCAACATGAAACTGCATCGCTTCTATATCGGCGACATCAAAGACAAGAATGGGCCGCTACAACTTGAACATTCGCTATGGATCAATGATCCGGAGTTAGTGAAACAATGGACAAAAGTTCTCAGGTTTGAAATAGGTGAGGAAGTTGTGCTGTTTGATGGTAAGAGTGAGGATCGTCTATACCGCATAACAACGTTCGAGCCACTGTCGGTACATCTTGAATATATCACCGATCTTGAACGGACGTTGCCGTCCAAAGAGATCTATCTATGTTTCAGTATGTTGAAAAAAGACAACAGCGAATGGGTACTACAGAAATGCACTGAACTTGGCGTCAGTCATTTTGTACCGCTCATCACAGATCGAACCGAGAAAACCGGCTGGGATATGGAGCGAGCTGAAAAAATCGTCATCGAAGCCAGTGAACAATGTGGCCGAAGTGATATTCCAAGATTGCGCGAACCAATAAGCCTTGGTAGTGCTCTAGAGGAGCTCAAAGATGAAGCGCTTTTTGTGTGCGACAAACAGGAACCCGGCACTGTTGATGCGGGCTTAAGTGATGTGCCAAGTGAGGCGCCGCTTGTAGTAATCGTCGGTCCAGAAGGTGGCTGGTCGGACAATGATCATGAAATCATGCAGCAATACAATGTACGATATCTGCATCTCGGCTCACTCACACTGCGTGCTGAAACCGCATGTGTCGCGGCAGTGACAAAACTAGTACAATAAGCGGTATGACAGAAGATAACGAAGATCCTGCGCCAGCTAGTCAAGAGAAGGATCCGTCAGATTTTGGACTAACCGAACCTGAGCCAGGGCGCTACGAGCAAGGTAAACCATTCCGGTTTCTTGTACACGTCCCTCTCGGCGAGCTTGACAGGCGTTTTGAAGAAATTGGCAGTGAGCGAGACGGTATTCTCATGGCTTCTTTGATAGACGAAAGCCATCCTGACACCTTCGAAGGCAGGGGAGGTTTTCTACTTGCACAACCGGCACCTGAAGGCATACGTGGAACTTGGAATACTGATGCCGCAGCCGTTACCCACGAAGAACGCACATCTGCCGAACAAACTTTGTCTGAAACGCGACCACTCGACTATAACGAAGTAGATCTTAATTTTGATGCCACAAGAGTCGTAGGTGTGTGTTTGCGCGTACGCCCTGACGGTACTCGAATTGGGCCAAACGTTCATAATACTTGGCTGGAACAAGTTGCAAAGGAGAGAAATCTACCTGTCGTGGAGGTGGTCGTGCCCCCTCGTGAATTACCTACAGAAGTAGGGGTTATAGACGAACAGTTGCCGGATCGGCGAAGTAGCATGAAAACCTACAACATTCCAAATGACTCACAAAGCATGTATAGAGTGCAAGTTGCGTCGTTTGCAGAGGGTGCCAACCCATATTTTACAAGTGAAGATAAGGCAGTTCGTGCTATGAAAATAGATCAATATGGCGAAGTAGAACGAAAGCTATCTGAGGCGGACGCGGTCAATATAACAAGACACCTCGGTGGTATTTCCGAGGTGTCTGAGCACGAGGCGATCCAAAAAGAGCTTGTGAAGGCTAGCTCGCAGGAGTAGCAGGTGCTGCTGGAGGAGTTGGAGCGGTCGGTGCGGCTGGTGCAGGAGGTGTCGTTGAAGTGGGGGAAACTGGAGTTGTGCCTTTGAGTGGTCCTTGGTATGTAGCCTTACCGAATCCAAGCAGCATGTAGCCGATAGGTGAGAGTAGTATGAGCAAGAAGAATGACCAGACTCCAGATTTGCCAAAGCACTTCCCAAGTCGAACAGCCCAGATGATGGCGAAGACTATATTTACGATAGGCACAAGGAGTAGCAATACCAGCCAAGGATTTTCGCCAATGATTTGGAGCATGACGATCGTGTTGTAGATAGGGATGATTGCGGCCCATCCTGGTTTACCGGCCTTCTGGAATGTCTTCCACATACCGATAACACTCAAGAGTCCAAACACCCACGAGCCGTACATAAATGTTGGCGGCGTACTGTATGTCGTGGTGTTTGTTGTGTTGTAGTTATATGTTAGTTCGCCGGCATGTGCCAAAAGAGCATTCATAGCTTTCCTCCGAAAGTTTTAAGTGATCGTTAAGCTTAAGTGTATCGACAAGCGAGGGACTTGGCAATCTTTTGCTAGCCGAAGCAACGAGAACCGTACTATACTAGAGATATGCTAGATATACAGTTCATCCGAGACAACCGCGAATTAGTGCAGGAGAAGAGCAAACAAAAGAATGTCGATGTTGATATCGATAGACTATTGTCGCTTGACGACCAGCGCCGTGCACTTATCACAAAAACAGAAACCCTTCGCCAGGAGCGCAACGCACTCTCCTCGCAATCACAGGGTGGCAAGCCTACTGAAGAACAGATCAACGAGGGTCGACGGCTCAAAGATGAGATCAGTAATCTTGAAGCCGAACTCGGTGCAGTCGACAAAGACTTTCGTGACCTTATGCTGCGAGTACCAAACCCAGTACAGGATGATGTGCCCGTTGGCGCGGATGAGTCGGCCAATCAAGTTATCAAGACCATCGGTGAGCAGCCTCAATTTGCGTTTGAAGTCAAAGATCACTTGGAACTTGGGGAAAAACTAGGAATCATCGATGTTGAGAACGGTGCCAAAATCAGTGGCAGTCGGTTTTACTATCTCAAAGGATCGGCCGTACAGCTCGAATTTGCTCTCGTAAACTGGCTTATAAGCAAATATATTGCCAAAGGCTTTACGCTCGTGACCGTTCCTCAGTTGGTGCGCCGCGAGATGATGGAGGGTACGGGCTTTTTCCCGGCGGATGAAAATGAGATCTATAGGGTCAATGCCGATGATGACGATCTTTATCTCATCGGCACAAGTGAAGTGCCGCTCGCTGGTTTGCATGCTGGCGAGGTGATGGACGTGCTTGACGAGCCAAAACGATACTTAGGTTTCTCGACATGTTTTCGTCGAGAGGCTGGCTCGTACGGTAAAGATACTCGTGGCATATTCCGTGTTCATCAGTTTGATAAGCTCGAAATGTATTCATATTGTCGTCCTGAAGTTTCTCGAGACGAACATGAATATTTACTCAGTATTGAAGAGGAAATACTCCAAGATCTCAAGCTCCCATACCATGTACTCAACCTCTGTAGCGGTGATCTCGGGGCGCCTGCTGCCAAGAAATATGACTGTGAAGCATGGATACCTTCTCAAGCTCGGTATCGTGAGCTAACGAGCTGTAGTAACACGACAGATTTTCAAGCTCGCCGTCTCAACATTCGGTATAGGACTTCAGATGGAAAAGTAGAGTATGCTCACACCCTGAATGGCACAGCCATGGCGTATAGCCGCATGCTCATCGCCATCATGGAGAACTATCAAGAACAAGATGGTAGAGTGCGCATCCCAGAGGTATTAGTACCATTCATGGGAGGGAAGGAGTATCTATGATTCACAAGATCGAAACGAGTGCGAGAGGTCTAGAACTCAACGAAACGATCAACGGATATGTCCAACAGAAAATTGGTGATCTCGACCGTTATCTACAGCGGCACGCTCGCAAAACAGTGCACGCAGAAGTGAAATTGTGGAAAGAAAAAGGCAAAGGCGGTCGCGGCTATACCGCGGAAGTCATCGTATTTTTGCCCAATGATCAACTGACGGCCAAAGAAACCGCATCAACCATCGAGGCTGCCATCGATGGCGTACAAGATAAAGTCAAACAACAACTTCGAAAATACAAAGAGATGAAAACGTCGCGTAAAACAGTCCGTCATCAGCTGGGACGGGCGTTTTCGCGGCTTGCCCGCAGATCGTCCACAGAGTAGAATGTCAAAGATCTATTATTACTGAAAATCGTCCATCGTGACCGGAAAGTTGGGGTGAATGAAAGCATTTGTCAAACGTGTAGTCGGAGCCGACCCTCAAGCAAAGACGCTCAAGCGCATGCGTAAGCGTGTCGAGCAAATCAATAGTCTCGAACAGAAGTACGAGAAATTGACCGACAAGCAGTTACGCGCGAAGACCGATGAGTTCAAAAAAGAACTTGAGAAAAAAACACTCAACGATATATTGCCAGATGCATTTGCAGTTGCGCGAGAAGCCGCCAAACGAACGATTGGACAGAGACACTTCGATGTACAGTTGATAGGTGGCATGGTGCTGCACGAAGGGTCAATCGCTGAAATGCGTACTGGTGAAGGCAAGACGCTTGTCGCGACGTTGCCACTGTATCTCAATGCACTGGAAGGCAAAGGCGCTCATCTCGTCACTGTCAATGATTATTTGGCCCAGCTACATGCCGGATGGATGGGACAGGTATATCACGCGTTGGGTTTGTCGACAGGAGTGATCATCCCCGATGCTTCTTTCGTCTACGACGAAGAATTCATCAATGAGGAGCATGAGGACGAACGTTTCCGACACCTGAAACCATGTACTCGCAAAGAAGCATACGCTGCCGATATCACGTATGGCACCAACAACGAATTTGGATTTGATTATCTCCGTGACAATATGGTGAGTGATCAGGACGGTCTCCGACAACGAGCCCTGCACTACGCTATCGTAGATGAAGTCGACTCGATCCTCGTCGATGAGGCGCGCACGCCACTGATCATTTCTGCACCGTCGACAAATAGTGGCACGAGTTATGCATTGTTTGCGCAGGTCGCTCGTCAAATGGTCAAAGACAAAGATTACGAAGTCGATGAGAAACGTCGAGCAGTCAGCATGACGGACGACGGCATCGACAAAGTCCAGAAGATCCTCGGTATCGATAATATCTATGATCCCGAACATGTTCGACAGATTTATCACATGGATCAAGCCATGAAGGCTGAAGCGTTGTTCAAACGCGACAAAGACTATGTCGTCACCAAAGACGGGGAAGTCATCATCGTTGACGAGTTTACTGGACGTTTGATGCACGGACGTCGCTACAACGAGGGACTCCACCAGGCGATCGAGGCCAAAGAAGGTGTCGAAGTGCTCCAAGAGTCGATGACGCTCGCGACGATTTCGTTCCAGAACTATTTCCGTCTCTACAAAAAACTCTCTGGTATGACTGGTACTGCCAAGACCGAAGCAGAAGAATTCAATCAGATATACAAACTCGAAGTCGTCGAAATCCCACCAAACCGACCGATGATTCGTAAAGATCTCACCGACAAGATCTACAAGACCGAGGAAGGTAAGTTCCGGGCAATTGTTGCCAAAGTCAAAGAACTGCACGAAAAAGGCCAACCGGTACTGATCGGTACCGTCTCCATCGAGAAAAATGAGATGTTGAGTCATGCGCTAGAAAAAGCAGGTGTTCCGCATCAAGTACTCAATGCCAAGAATAATGAACACGAAGCGGGTATCGTCGCCAAAGCCGGGCGCAAAGGCGCCGTCACGCTTGCCACCAACATAGCCGGTCGCGGTACAGATATCGTGCTTGACGATGAAGCGCGAAGCCTCGGTGGTTTGTTTGTCCTTGGCTCTGAACGACACGAGTCGCGACGAATCGACAACCAGTTGCGTGGACGATCAGGACGACAGGGTGACCCAGGTGAGTCGCAATTCTATGTTTCATGCCAGGACGATCTGATGCGAATTTTTGCTGGTGATCGCATCGCCGCTCTTATGGACCGTTTGGGTGTCGACGAAGATACGCCGATCGAAAATAAAGCCGTATCGAA
>CAZWNK010000003.1:0-32480 GCA_964635445.1 uncultured Candidatus Saccharibacteria bacterium
CGGACCCAGAACGTTATGGGGTGGTGGAGTTTGACGAAAACAAGAGAGTGCGAACGATTGTCGAAAAACCCTCCAAGCCAAAATCAAATTTTGCCCAGACCGGCCTCTATTTTTACGACAACAATGTCGTGAAGTTTGCTAAGCAAATCAAACCAAGTGCGCGTGGAGAAATTGAAATCACCGATATCAATAACATGTACTTAAAACAAGGGAAGCTGAAGGTGCATATCTTAGACAGAGGGAGCGCTTGGCTTGATACCGGCACCTTCCAGAGTCTCAATCAAGCCTCGCAGTTTGTACAAGTTATCGAAGAGCGAACAGGACTTAAGATCGGCTGCATAGAAGAAGTTGCGTACAGACAAGGATTCATCGATAAAGTTCAGCTACGAAGTCTTGCATCGGATCTCATCAAAAGTGGGTATGGCAAATACCTATTGTCATTCATCGAGAAATGACCCGTATAATGAAGCTTGTTCGTTAACCATAGCAGGACCAATTACTGCCATGTGTGGCAACTTTGTGATTATCTCTGATGTTCCGAGACAAAGGTTTTGATGTATTGATCGATATCGAGCGTCGTGTCCCAGCCTAGTTCGTCACGTGCCTTAGAAGGAGACTCACCGCTTTCGGCACGTCCCGGATATCCTTCGACATACTCGATCTTCCCGCCAAACAACTTAGCAATATCCACGATCGAGAAACTCTTCGTGTTGTTGAGGGCGTACCCATCACCGCTTCCCCTTTCGCCCGTAAGCATGATGCCACGAGCCAGATCCCCCACATAGGTAAAGTTGCGTCTCTGTGTCCCAGGTTTCACGATCGTGAATGGCTTTCCTGATAGATATTGTTGCTGAAGCTTAGCGATAAGCGTGGCATATGTGCCGATACCTTTTTCACGCCCACCAAACGCATTGTAGAAATAGCAAATCGCATACGACAACCCAAACCACTCACCATAATCATTTATAAGATCGACATTGTTGGCTTTGGTGAACGCATACGGATTTTGGTGCCGCCCGTTCCCTTCGATCGCGAATTTGGTACTAGATGCGGCATAGACAAGCTTACTGTTCTTTTGGCGACAAAATTCCACCACGGCAAACGTACCCGTAGCATTCATGTCATAAACCAGTTCTACGTCATTGAATGATGGCGCAATTCGCGCATACTCCCCCAAGTGATACACGACATCAGGAGTCTCAGGTACAAGTTTAAAGATATTCTTAGTATGTCCTCGCCGGTACTCGGCGCCATCTATGTGATTTTTCTTGCTGCCGTTGAAATAATTATCCAGTGAGATAACCTTATTCCTTGGATCTTTGACAAGTAGCTCGATAAGATGAGATCCAACATGTCCAGCTCCACCAGTTACGAGAATAGTTTTGCTAGACTGTTCGACCATCAACAACTCTATGTCCCATGGAACTATAGTAGAATCCTCTGGTTTTCATTGCTTGTGGATGATATAAGTCACGACCATCGAAGACAACGGGTGATTTCAGTAGTTCTTTCATCATTTCAAAGTCGGGAGTAGAGAATTCCTTCCAGTTTGTTGCAATAGCCAGCGCGTCGGCGTCCCTAATCGCATCGTAACCATGTTCAACCAGACGAAGCCTAGGATTATTACTATATCGCGGATCCCGTTGTACACTACGATTCGCTTTCGGATCGTAGGCAACAACTGTGGCCCCAGCTTGAGTCAGCTCATCGATGATAACAAGTGCTGGCGACTCGCGCACGTCGTCAGTCTTATCTTTGAAAGCCAAGCCCCATAGCCCAATTACCTTACCCTCGACATTACCATTAAAGAACTCTATGACTCGCTGAGGGACAAGGCGCTTTGCACGTTCGTTTGCTTCAATCGCTTGGCGAACAATGCTTAGATCCACCCCAAACCGTTCACCCGTCTTCACGACCGCTCGCGTATCTTTCGGAAAACAACTACCACCCCAGCCTGGCCCAGCAAATAATGACAACTCTCCAATTCTCCTGTCACGTCCGATAGCAGCTCGGACCCGGCCGTAATCAGCTCCTGTTTCACGACAAAATTGAGCCAACTGATTAGCGAAACTGATCTTTGTAGCAAGAAAAGCATTAATACCATATTTGACCACCTCAGCAGAGGCAGGGTCCATGAGATCAAAGCGCTTTTCATCGGTCCGTACAAATGGTTCATAAAGCTGCCTCATGAGTTCGGCGGCCCACTCTTCTTCAGCACCCACAACTATTTGATCGGGTTTATTAAAATCATCTAGGGCACTACCTTCTCGCAAAAACTCAGGATTCGACACAACAGCAATTGGTACGTCAGTCGTCTCTGAGACCACTTCACGAACCCATACAGCAGTTCCCACAGGCACCGTACTCTTGTCAACAAGTACTAATGGCTTGACCGCTATACTAGCAACCTCCTTGGCAGCTGCAAGCACATAAGACAAATCGGCTTCGTCGTCCTCTCCTTGTGGGGTAGGTACCGCCAAGAAAACAACTTCAGCCGATCGTTTTACGATTGCCTCAGCGTAATCAGTCGTGAAGCGCAGGCGTCCTTCGGCAATATTATGTCGGACTAAATCTTGCAGGCCCGGTTCGTAGATATGCTCGTCTACTCGTCCAGCACTCATCCGATCCACAATCTCAGGCTTCTTATCAATAGCGGTCACATCATTGCCTGTCTCGGCAAAACCCGCAGCCGTTACCGAACCAACGTACCCCGAGCCAACAACCCCTACCTTCATAGATCCCCTCCAAGAATTACAACCATTTAATGCATCATACATGAAAAAAGCACTATTAAACAACAGACTTTTTCTTCAGCAAATTATACACTATGACATGTGAAACATAAGAGACATAAAAAGACATACGACATAGTGATCGTCGGAGCTGGTATCTCGGGCATGACACTAGCTGAACGATATGCAAAAAAAGGTAAAAAGGTTCTGGTGGTTGAGGCGCGAAGCCATATCGGCGGCAACTGTCATGACTTCATCAACGAGCACGGAATATTAGTTTCGACCTATGGCCCGCATTATTTCCATACCAACGACGAGGATGTTTGGAAATACGTTCAGCAGTTTTCGAAGTGGAATCCATACGAGCATCGTGTCGTGTCACATGTGGATAACAAAAAGGTACCCGTCCCGGTAAATATCGAGACTGTTAACAGAGTATTCGGAACACACATCAAGACTGAGCAGGGCATGAAAGCTTGGCTCACGAAACACGTTCCCAAAAATGCGGACCCCAAAAACGCCGAAGAAGCTGCGATCGCTCGAGTCGGACATGTGCTTTATGACAAGATATTCAAAGGCTACACCCTGAAACAGTGGGATAAACACCCGACTGAATTAAAACCAGAGGTCACGAACCGCATCCCGATTCGTACCAATCATGATGACCGCTACTTCACAGACAAATACCAAGCCCTCCCAGCAGAAGGTTATACTAAGCTTTTCGAAAAAATGGCAGCCAATCCCAACATCACCATTGTCCTCAACACTCCATGGGATGAAATGAGGGACCGGGCTGCCTACAATGACAAGTTGTTCTTCACCGGTAAGATCGATTCGTATTTCAAACAACAGTTTGGTGCTTTAGAATACCGCTCTTTACGATTTGAGTTTGAAACACTTGATCAAGAAAGGTTTCAGGACTATGCCCAAGAAAACTATCCCGACCCTTCAGTGCCATTTACTCGCATCGTCGAGTACAAAAATGCAACTGGGCAGAAGCATCCCAAAACGACAATCTCCAAAGAGTTTCCTACCTGGGACGGTGAGCCGTATTATCCTGTACCGTCGGAAACTAACCAAGAGCTTTACAAAAAGTACCAAGCTGCAGCAGAGGCGCTTGAAAAAGATAACGTATTCTTCGTAGGCCGTTTAGCAAATTACAAATACTTCAACATGGACCAAGCGTTTAAAAACGCCCTCGACTTGTTTGCGCAACTCGAATCATAAAATCCAAGACGTACCTAGCGAGATACAAGGACTGAGAAAATTTCAGAACAGAGGTGGGGGAAATCTCGACCCAACTCAAACATACCCTCAATAAGCTTTTCGTCTTCAAAACTCAACATTTGCGCATTGGATAATAGCTTCAGGAATATGCCACCTTTCGCAATGGTTAATAAGTCACAGTCTTTAATAGTTCGGTCCAGCTCTTCACGAGTATAGACCCGACGGTGACCGATCTCGATGTCCTGATTATTTAGCTGCGCTTCATAATCCAGTAAGCCAAGCTTCACCCCCAGACGTCTATGTAAAGAATCGGCATTGGGGACAACAACCAGAATTCGACCATTATTACGCAGCCATTTTTTTGCCCTCTTCAGTACGACTTCTGGCTCGGCCACATGTTCCAAAACATGCGACATGATGATAGTGTCGTATTTTTGCGTTGGCTCAAATTCTTCAAAGAGACCGGTATGACCCGTGATATTTTTACCCATTTTCTCGGCGGCTTTGACATACTTTTCCGAAGCATCCACAACATGCAGGTGTTCAAAATCTTCTTTCAAAAATCGAGTCATTTCACCATCGGCAGGACCCATTTCGAGACATGTTGTGCCAGTGAAATACGGTTTAATCGATACGTAGGAGTACCATACAATTTTGGTATAGAATCCCCAGTTAGTATTCTTATACCAACTTGAGACATCGTTCAGTATTTCGCGTTCACGATTTAGTAGTTCATCTTTTGCCATCGCTCTGGATTCCTGCTTAGCCATTCGTATTCTTCACGCAAGCCATCTTCAAAATTAACCTCAGGTTTCCAACCAAGCAGCTTCTCGGCTTTTTCATATGACTGGAGAAGTTCCTTTAGTTCTTGCGGTAACCGGATGCGTTCTGAGTATTGTGATTTCTCCCCTTCTTTAACATCCTCATGGATTATCTCGACTTCCATACCGCTTACTTTTTTGGCAAGTTCGGCCAGCGTGTTGATGTCCGTGCCCTTACTTGTCGATACATTAAAAATTTGGTTGTTGGCGCGTTGATCATCCAGGCACATAAGATTCATCCGTGCCACATCATGCACATTCACGAAATCTCGTACTTGCTTACCATCCCCAAAGACAACCAATGGCTTGCCCTCAAGCACTTGTTTAAGGAATATAGTAAGCACTCGACCATACCATTCACGCGGCCCATAGACGATGCCATATCGCAGGCTTGTGATATTGAGTCCATTGGCTTCCTGAAAAATCGCAGCGTACTTTTCGGTTGCAAGTTTACTGACACCATAGGCCCAGTTAGGATTTGTTGGATGCGTGTCTTCTCGTTGGGGTATTTCCACTGCTTGTCCGTACACGCCTGCCGATGAGGCCATAACAATTTTAGGAATTTGTGCAGTGACTGCTGCTTTCATGACATTAAGCGTACCGACAGTATTGGTTAGGAGATCTTCTACAGGATCATCAAGAGCTCGAGTGATTTCTAGTTGCGCCGCTAGATGACAAATCAGATCCTGGCCTTTAGCAGCTTTAGTGAGATCCCCTGATTCCAGAATACTACCCTTGATAAACTGAATATCGTTTTCAAAAGAATCTATGTTCTCCTGAAGTCCAGTTCGAAAATTATCAAGGACCGTGACGGTAGCTCCCGCTTTAAGCAGTTGCTCTACTGTGTGTGAGCCTATGAAACCTGCACCTCCAGTTACAAGAACCTTTTTACCTTTTAACATGATTCCTCCTTAGCTTTTTAGGGTTTTACATAAATCTGGAAGGTCTGACAGTGAATTTATGTAGTAGTCGGCACCCTCGGGTCTGTAGGACAGTTTCTCATTCTTCACAAGTATACAGCGCACACCACTCGCATGCGCCGCAACCAGATCATGGTAGGTATCTCCTACTACTACTGCTTGGTTTGATCCCGCCTTAAAATGACCAAGAATACGTCTCAGGCCCTCGGGATCCGGCTTTAGCCTTTGTACGTCCTCGTGGCCTACTACGTAGAGATCTTTTAAGCCTGTGTTTCGTAGAGCAGCCATAACAGTTTTCCGTGCATTTCGTGTAAATATAGCGAGGTTATAGCGTTGATCTCGTAACTTTTTGAGCATCTTTACGACATTTCTTTCCAAATGTCGCCCGCCAACAGCCTCCAACTCAGTTGCTCTTACGATATCCAACTTGGGATCGGCTGCATGCACGTAACTCTCAAACAATTCACCAAGCTTTACGGACTCGTCCACACCAAGCCGCTGCCGCAACTTTTGCCAATCGATCGCCAAATCGAATAGGGTACCGTCAAAATCAAAAATGACCGTGTTTATACCTTTAGCGACGACCATTCCCCATCCTTTACGATTTTAAAGCCCATGTCTATCATGCGTATCCAATACAGATTGTCTGGCAGGGCATTGTACTTATTGGATGGCTTTTTTGTTAATTTATTGGTGGTGCCAAGTTCTATATACATCGCTGGCATGTTAAGGCCGGCGTAGGCAAAGAAGTTGCTGGTAGTAAAAAAACGGCCTGGATTGATTTCGGTTACTTTCGGAACCCCTTCTGCATCTTCCTTCATGTCCACACAAAAAACACCATGAGGTTTCTCCATTACAGCCCGCACCGCCGCTTCACCAACCTCATTTACATCCTTGCGATTTGTAGTTTTTGCGACTGACGGCGACGAAGTCTGGCCACTTGGAGTAAGGTTACCGAAGATGTACTCGATACGCTCTCTCGCCTGTGAAGATATCAACTCACCATTAAACCATACACTCTGCCACGCAAACTCAGCTCCAGGCAGGAACTCGCTAACCATGAAGTCAGGATAATCCAGACCACGAAACGTTCGCCAGTAATCAATCCAACCATCAGCGTGATACGCATTATTCACCGGTAAGCTACCCCTTGAACCAGCACCACGGATTGCGCGCAACCACAATTTTTCTTTCTTGGGTGAAAGTTTTTTTATCGCGTCTAAGAGAGACTGTTTATCTTTTATATGAATAGCTTGCGGGACTGCAATACCTTTTGCGGACAACACTTCATTAAACCTCATTTTGTCATGACACAACTCGACAGCATCGCTACTTGGTAGAAATAACGTAGCCTTAAGCTTTTCACTAAACTTTGACAAGAAGGCAACTTCGACATCGGGTTGTGGGTGCACGAAGTCGATCTTTTCTCTGTCGATAATTCTGTTCATTACGTCGGGATATGCCGGATCAGAGATGCCGGGCACAAGATACTTTTTGTCACAATCTAGCAACTCTAAGTGGTATGGTTTCATATCCACTCCGACGACATAATAGTCATCATCGGACTGCTTCAAAGCGTCGACAAAATTTGACGCAGCCGATCCTCCAGCACCCGTAACCAAGATTCTCTTCATAACTTCTCCTTTTTTAAGCCCCTAACGCGTTTTCTAGTGATGCGAGTGCATACATCAACGCTTCCTTGGCATCTTTCGCCTGTACATGATCGTTCCCTTCTTTACGAATTGCTCTTAAGAATGCCTTTAACTCAGCAGCGAGCGGCTCCTCTTTCGGAACGTCAATGGAGTGCTGGCGTGCTTCACCAAGTTGCTGCACAAAGCCTTTAAAGCCAACCTTTTCACTAATAGGTTTCATGTTGTGCTCGTAGTATGCGAGCTCTTGGGTGAGGTAGTTGCCTTCCACGTAACCTCGCGAACCCGTTACGGCTATTGTGCGTACCTTCACTGGAGTGACCCAATTCGCTTGCACGAATCCTGAGGCATTCCCAAAATCAAGTAATATCTCTGCCGAGTCTATTTTTTCAGAGTGGAGGGTTCGCGAGCCATGACTATGAATTTTTTTTGGCCGTTTGCCCAGTAGATAGCTCATGATGTCTATGTCATGAACTGCCAAATCGATTATGACGTCTGTCTTTGGCACTGTCGCCGGAAATCCCCCGACTCGTTTGCATACAATAGAAGTAATTCGACCAAGACGTTTGTCGTCAATCAATTCCTTGAGTTTTCGGATAATTGGATTGAAGCGTTCGATATGTCCTACTGTTAATATAACCTTGTGTTTCTGAGCGAGAGCAATAAGCTCTTCTGCTTCCTGGATAGTACTTGCAATTGGCTTCTCGATCAGCAGATGAATACCTCTACTGATGATATCCTTTCCGATGAGGTGATGAAATGGGGTAGGGACAGCGAGCGTCACTGCTTGGGGCTGCTCTTTATCCAGCATATCTTTATAGTCACGATAGTAGCGCACGCCGTATTGCCGCGCCAAGTCCTTCGTTTCGGGATTCATATCCGCAATTGCGAGCAGCTCTGATTCCTCCAAATCAGAATAATTACGAACGTGATAACGGCCCATGTTGCCAGCTCCAATAACGGCAACTTTGACTGGTTTTTTGCGTCTCATCGACCCAATTCCTTGAAAGCTGCGACGATCGTTCGTACGTCTCGAGCTGATACTTTAGGATGAACTGGCAACGAGAGACATTCTCGAGCAGCAGCTTCAGCTTCTGGAAATTGTCCAATCTTGTAGCCAAGTCTTTGGATATGCGGATAAGCATGAAGTGGTTTCGGATAATAAATACCACTACTGATATCGTGGTCCTTAAGCGCGTCCACAAGCTCTTGTCGAGAAAGCCGGAAATCTTTAGTAACACGAATTGTGTACTGGTGATATACGTGTGTGCGGTTCTTAGCGAGTTTTGGCAGCACGATTCCCAATACGTCTGCTAATCCTGCATCGAGACGAGCAGCATTTTTCTGTCTAGCAAGTGTGAATTTGTCGACCTTTTTGGCTTGTTCGACGGCAATAGCAGCCTGCAGGTCAGTCATGCGATAATTGTAGCCAAGCTCAGCATATTCGTACTGCGCAGTCATGCCGTGTTGTCGGAAACGTTTAATAGCCTCCATGTATGACTTGTTATTGGTTGTTACGATGCCACCCTCGCCTGACATGATATTTTTTGTTGCGTAGAGTGAGAAGCAGCCTAAATCACCTAGCCCACCTGCTTTTTTTCGTCTATATGTCGCGTTTACTGCTTGACATGCATCTTCTATAACGACAATGCCCCTTTCTTTGCAAAGCTTTTTGATGTCGTCCATGTCTGCAGTTTGGCCGTACAAATGAACTGGGATAATAGCTTTTGTTCTGCGAGTGATAGCTTTGGGAAGGAAATGGGGATTGATATTGAAAGTGACGGGATCTATATCAACAAGGACTGGTTTTGCACCAACCATAAGTATTGGGTTGATCGTTGCAATGAAGCTAAAGGGGGTCGTAATAACTTCATCGCCCGGACCTATCCCGGCAGCATGAAGTGCTGCGTGAAGGGCAGCCGTACCACTATTGACAGCTACCGCGTATCGCGTGCCACAAAGCGCCGCGAACTTCTCCTCTAGCTCAGCCACCTTGGGCCCTTGGGCCAATACACCAGACTTCAGGACACTATTGACAGATTCTATTTCTTCTTTTGAAATTATCGGCGACGCGACACTGATCATCTGTAAGCCCCATTTAATAGCTATACTATACCAGAACGATGGTACTGGTTTATACCGTTATTTTTTCTACATCTTTTGGGCTAGTATCCCGCCAGATAATGTATTTTGACCACAGAAAATTCCACACGAGAGCGATCGCTGAGCTCACGACAAGCGCGAAAAGTTTACTAAGATGAAGTATACGGACGCCAACACTGACCATAATCGCACTCCCGATAATTGCTGGCCAAGTAACCGTATGGAACCCTACGAGTAGGCGAACGAAGGATTTTTTTGTTTTTCGAGCCTTATATGTCCAGGTGTTGTGGAGCATAAAGTTACTAAAAAGTGCTATTTCGGCTCCGATCATTTGAGCTAGAAATACCGGCAATCTTAAGAGATGGCCGAGCGCTACAAGGATCATAAGGTTTATTACAAAACCCGTACCCCCTACTATACAGAAACGTATGATATCCAGTTTTAGTAAGGTCTCCAGTTTTTGTTTCGTATACAAAACCATGTCCGCATTATGGTACCATACCCATCGAGCTTGCCTCATGTAAGGAATCTATGGCGAAAGCAAAAACATTATCCATCATCGTACCGTGCTACAACGAAAAGGCCACTATACGCGAAATCTTGCGCGAGATTGACGAGGTCAAGCTCGGTAGTACCCAAAAAGAAATCGTCATTGTGGACGATGGCTCCAAAGATGGAACGCGAGATATCCTCGAAGAGCTTGCTAAGAAGTACAAAAATATCAAGCTCATTTTTCAGGAATACAATCAGGGTAAAGGCGCAGCTTTGAAGCGTGGCATTCTCGAATCCTCTGGCGATGTGGTGGTCATCCAAGACGCTGATCTAGAATACGATCCACAGGAATACATCCGCCTGCTCTACCCTATTGAACGAGGGCATGCTGATGTCGTGTACGGATCGCGGTTTATCGGCGGCGAGCCACACCGTATCATTTACTTTAGAAATCAGGTCGCCAATAAGTTTCTCACTTTTTTATCAAACGTCTGTACCGGCCTCAACCTAACAGATATGGAAACCTGCTACAAAATGTTTAAGGGTGATCTGATCAGAGATATTGCCCAACATCTCAAAGCCAAGCGTTTTGGGTTTGAGCCTGAGATTACGGCTCGAATCGCTAAGCGAAATGCAGCTGTTTATGAAATAGGGATTAGTTATTATGGCCGCAGCAAAGAGGAAGGTAAAAAGATAGGCCTCAAAGATGGCCTCAAAGCCATCTACGAAATTGTCTATTTTAACGTGTCTGTGCGCAAGAAATCCTAGCAGTTAGGGCTATTTTTAAGATCGTAAATAAGCGTCTGGCCGTCGTTGTAGATAACCGGAAATGTCGTATTTGCTAGTGGCCGCTCAGTGGGAAGTGTGATATAGCGAATCTTGTAGTCGCGACATAAGCTGTCGTAGTGATGTTCTTCGAGTGCAGCGAAAATGTGAAAGTCTTTTTCGTCGACGCTTTTCGTGAGGCGCGTCACATAACCAAAGGCCTGTGGCTTATTATGAAGTGTTTGATTGTACAATTGCTCTGCGCCGCTGAGCGCGCCGTTGTCAATAACCGCTCCATACGGTAATCGTTCCAGCTCGTACACATACTGTCGATATGCTGGTGATGTTAAAGGCAAGCGTCGAGGCCAAAGATCAATGATCGAAACAGCAACAAAAAGCGCCAATAAAAGCCGCCCTTTTCGAGTAGTCAGATTGAGATTATTCAGCCAATAGGTCACAATCACGATACTTGCCATAAGGGTTATCAATATCCACCGCAGGGGCATACCAGAGATCTTTAGAGTGGGTAAGACATGTTCTGCGATGGCATAAGGCATCGGGATTCTATCTACATGTCGCTGCAAAAAAGTGAATCGTGGTCCTAGTGACATGAGACCAAAAACAAACGCAATGAGCCACCAGAATGAAAGCCAATGAGGTATCTGGGGCTTTTTGAGATTGGTAACAAATTTGTATAATCCGAAACCCAACACACTGAGCAAGCCGTACCCAAAAAAATTACTTGATTCTGCGAGGTAGGGTAGATGCATCGTAAAGTTATCTGTCAAGCTATGCCAATACCAAGAGCCTCCTGGAAAAAAGATCATGAGAGGATCGAGTGAAAATTCTAGCGGGTTATGTCCGCCTACCAGTGGATCGGTTTTATTTAGATGCACTAATTTATACATAAGAGGCCCTACTAAAATCACGACAAGAAGCAGGAAGACACCGAGGACTCTTAAGTGTTGTCTCGTTAGCTTTATCTGCTTTCGGTAAAGCACCCAAACAAACCACAATCCCGCTACGATAATTGACCATAGCAAGTAGTAGTAATCACAAAGTAATACGAGGAACAGAGACACTGCAGCGCCTGCGGCATATCGATATCGCATTTTTTCTAATAGTGTCCAAAACGAGAGAAAAAACAATGGAATAAATTCCAGAGACACGAGTTGCAAGTGGCCTTGGGCGTGAGCGAAATGATAACTAGAGAAAGTGAATAAGGCGCCACCAATAAGTGCAATGGTATAGTTTTTGTGAAGTTTGTATAAAAACCAGAACATCGTTGTACCACCAAGGATGAAGCCAAGCAGTACAGCAACATTTGTAACCTGAACAAGGCTCATCCCAAATAAGTGCATCAAGGGTATCGCCACAAGTCCATTGAAGATATTCATCGTTTGCGGGATCAGCGTTACCCCGTGCGGCCAGTGCACCATATCGGTAAAATAGGGGCTCACATGATTGATGACTAACGCTTTATTCACCCACCAGATATTCCATACATTTTGAAAACCATCGCCATTATCGAGGTAAAAACCTCGTGAAAATCCCGCTATGTACTGAGGTTGGCTTAAGAAAAAAATCCCACTGTACAGTAAAACCGGAGCAAAGAGCCATCGCATAAGTATGCGAGTGCGCGATCTGTATGTTTTTTTGCTTTGCGACAAAAGCGCCTGTGTTGAAATACCCTTTGCAGCTGCTTGTGTTGTATGAGTCAATTTCGACTGCTTTTTTTGTGACATTACTCGAAGTATAGCCGTTCTTTATATTTTTTCCATCTACTTGTTTGGACTGAACATAACACTGCTATATCCTATAGCAATGGTCATCGTTCTCTATGGGACAATTGGCGAATATATTAAGCTCTATCCCCTATTGGAGAGGTTGGGTTCACGGGATAGCTACACGATCAATCTCAATATGCAGCCTGAGCAAATGCGAGAGCTATTTCGCATGAGCCAGGTGCCGCAACCCAATAAGTCTATCCTAAACGGGCACGCTGGGGAGGATATAAACACGACTTTCAAGATGCTGATATGGGTATTTCAGCTTCTCTATGAACTTACAAAATTGAGAAAAAAAATCCGCACAATTGCTAAGGCAGAAAAAACAACTCTTATCGTCCATGGAGACACTATTATTGCGCCGATCGGCGCTTTTTTTGGCAGATTTATCTACCGCCTGCCTATCGCTCATATTGAGGCTGGGTACAGAAGCGGTAACTGGCGGCGGCCTTTTCCAGAAGAAATAGATCGGATTATCACAGACCATCTCGCCACGGTTAACTACGCGGTCGGCGAGGAAACCATAAAGCATCTTAGACCTCCTAAAACGAAGAGTCGAATCGTTGATACACAGCACAACACAATTGTTGACGCCCTAACCGCTGCCCGTCAAAAATCCGCCAAAAAAACAAAACTATCATTTACACTTCCCCCAAACTACGTCCTGGTTTCGATGCATCGAAGCGAGAACATCGGTCAAAAAGATAAGATGACAGAACTGGTGCGTGCCCTAAATCACTACGCCAAAAAAGGTCAATCTATCATATGGCTAGATCACGCGCCAACTAAAGAACGACTCAAGGCTTACGAGCTTGATGACTGGCTCCGGACTCCCAATATACGACGTATCCCAAAACAACCTTATTTCCAATTCGTTCGCCTTATCAGTGAAGCAAGCGCAATTATCACAGATAGTGGCGGTCTTCAGGAAGAGGCGTACATTTTGGGGATCCCATGCTTAATACATCGTGAGATTAACGAAAAAATGGAGATGGGAATATTGTCGTATTTGAAGGAGAATGTACTGAGAGAGTTTCTCGCCACATTTGAGTCTATACCGCACACGCCACACACCAAAAACATATCCCCGACCCATATCATCATTGAGGATTTGAAAGACTACGGATTCATCAAAGGCTATGATCGCAAACATTGAGTTGACTTGCGGCCAAGCGTGATGAAATACTTGATCTGATTTTGGAGAAAGCAATGAAGCAAAAGAAAAAGTTACAATATCCAAACGTGTCGTTTATTATTCCGGCATATAATACTGCCTCAGTAATAGGTGACTGTCTTTTATCGATCGGTAAAGCAATGAGCAAGGTGCGTGTAAAAGAATGGGAAATTATTGTTGCGGACGACGGCTCAACCGACAACAATATCGAAGTCGTCAAGAGCTTTACTAAGAAATTGCCAGTCAGAGTTGTAACGTTTAAGCGCAATATGGGCCGAATTGCTGCACGTAAGGCTGGGATTGATAAAGCTAAATTCGACATGATTACCCTTATTGATACAAAAACGTTGCTGGACGAAAACTCGTTTGCATATCTCGCCCAGCAATATGCAACTCATCCCGAACGAGAGATTTGGTGCCCACACGTTAACTCTGATACCAACAACATTGTCGCTGCGTTTAATGAAGGACAGGTGCGTTTAATTTGGCGCCGCTACCTTGATAAGCCTCGTCTCGTTGGTTTTGGTATTGAAGAATTTGATTACTACCCTAAGGGCGGTACCTGCATCGTGGCGCCTAAGAGCCGTTTACTTGACTCTTATAAGCAGTTTAATTTGAACCAAAATCTCAAACACTCAAGTGACGACATTCCGCTCCTGCGCGCCATGTCGGCAAAAACAAAAATTTGGATGTCGCCAAAGTTTTCGTGTTTTTATCGCGCACGAACCGGACTGAATCAGTTTATACCTTGGGTATACAGTCGGGGTAAGCTCTTCACAGACGGCCATCTACGTCGCGAAAGTCGCTTCGCAAAATACATCATACTCCTCATTGTCGCGCCCATTATCTATGTCATTGTTAGCATCGTACAACCTTGGCTACTCTTTTCGCCACTAGCGCTGTGGGTTGTTGCGATGGCATACCTCGCTTTTCGGCTACCTCGTAAAAACTGGCAAGCTATAGTCACCTTATCATGGATTTATGCTGCAGCATTCATCTCGGGCATATACGTGAAGGTCTATGGAAATCTTAAAGCAAAACTCCTCACGAACGCTTAGGACGCCGCCGCCGGGGTTTCGCCCGTTCATTATCGAGCGACAGTTCTGTGATGAGTTGGGTGAATTTGCTTTCCAGTTTCTCCAGTCGCGAATAGAGCCGAATGACAATGAAAAGCGTGAAGTTTACGCCTGTAGCAATCACAACGTCTGCCAGACTTAAGGGTGGTGAGTTAGTGACATTATGCGCTATCGAAAAGTTATAGACTTGATCTGCAAAAATCAAACCGAGGAGCAGAACCGTCCAGAAACCGAGCCGAGCTATGAGGCCGATCCGTCACGCCTTTTTCGACTCCCAATAAATATAAGTTTTAATATACCCATACAGCACGAATGGAATATTGAGCACGAACAGGAGAATATACTTATTCATTGAGAAATCCTTTTGCCCTCTGCTTCACAAGAGAAGTGACGATAGCAAAAAATCCACCTACGTTCCGCTGTCCCTTGCCCTTTGAATAATCGGTGTAAATCGCTCCGATGGGACTTTCGCCGATACGCAGACCCTGCTTTTTGGCATGCCATATCATCTCAGAGCAAAATCCGTAGCCGTTCGTATGATAGGTCAGCGTGCATAGGCATTTTCGATTCATCACTCGTAAGCCCGATTGAGAATCGGACACCATGACGCCAATGATAAGGTAACTCACGAGGTTTAGTAGTTTGTTGCCAAATATTTTGCTCTTCGGCATGCCAGCTCGATCTTTGAGTCGGCTTCCGATCGTTAAATCATTTTTCGTTTTTTTGGCATACGCCAGAACACGCAGTGCGTCGCCAACATCGTGTTGCCCATCAGCGTCGAGCGTTATGGCATACTCATAGCCCTCATCACATGCAACTTTTAGGCCAGTGCGAGTCGCAGCCCCAGCTCCCATGTTCACGATATGGTTCACGAGGCGCACCTTACGATGCTTCCGTATAACACGCTCGCTGTCATCGGCCGATCCGTCATTCACAACTATCACGTCGAATTGTTTAGCGGTTTTATGACGAGCTATCGTATCAAGCACTCCGCCTATAACGGATGACTCGTTATAGCACGGTATAATTATGACCACCTTTTCTTTCTTTCTAGATGAAACCGTCTTTGTCACCACACAACTCCACTCTCTTTGTCTAGTCTGGTAGTCTAGCAGATTTATGGTATGACATAAAGTTGGTGAAATAGTCAGGCCTAGGAATTTGTACTATACTGTCTGAGAATATGAGACCTCTCCTAACGTGGCTGGACGAAAAACTTCAACAGCTTAATAATTTTCAAGTAGCGACAGGCCTTGGTTTTTTGCTTATGGCCAGTCGCGTGCCCGTTCTCGGTTTTGTTTTGCTCATATATTTAACAAGTCGTCTTATGAGCTTGTGGTTTGGTTTTGTTACCAGCCTAGTTGTCGCCTATTTATCCTTTGCGGCATATCTCGCTTGCTTATCAATCGTCTTATGGCAAACAAACCAGCGTCTCATCCCCGGGCTTGTGGGCGGCATATGGTCTTTTGCCCTACTCGTCTGCTACAGACTCAAAAAACGCGAACCTACCTTTATACCTACACGCAAAGAGCTTTTTCATAAATTAGATCTCCTTGCACTGGTTTGTAGTTTAGTGGTCGGATTTATCATCACGAGGCCAGTTGCCTCAAACTTCAATATTACGACGACCGCTCAAGAAATAATGGGCGGGGGCGACAACATGTCACATCTTGAAATCGTTAAATCTATCGATCTCAACGACGGCGCAGTTTATGGACGATATAATCGCTACAACTCGACGTCGGTGGATGGCACTTACCCCGAAGGTTGGCATGTCAACGTAGCTTTTTTAAAACAAATCTTTATGGCAATCCAAGCCACTCCAAATTCAACCAATATACTTATTTATAGTTACTATTTCGCAACCGTTTTGTGGTTCATGATTTTTGCTTACGTATTGTGTCTTATTGCACTGTATGTACTCGATACCATTCGCCCCATCAATGCTGTGCTTCCGCCCCTTATTGTATTGGCAGCTATTTTTGGATGGCTCGTAACAATGTTTGCATATGGACATCAAGCCCACGCTGCTGCAACAACATTTTTACTTCTACAAATCTTCGTTTTGTGTGTTAGTTGTAAACAATCAAAATCACAAAAGCTAAAAGAAAACCCTCTTGTCTATATTGCGCTACTCGCTGCAGCCGGCTCTTTTCAGGCCTATTACTTTGACGCACCGCTTGTTGTCTTGTCCCTTATCAGTGGCTACGCTATTTATAAATATGTATCGCGGACAAAACCTACACTTCGTGAGCTCTCGGCTGCAATTGTCCTTGGTTTTCCTTGTCTCGTCCTATTCATTGTTCGATACAGCTATGCTATTCGTTTAAAAGAGGGCGGACAAAGTATTTATGCCGTAAGTGGCCTGGTTGCACATTCAAACTTTTCAGTACTACTTATTCTCTATCTCCTTGCAGTTGCCGCGGTTGTTTATTTTAGATCTAATCGCTATCTAGTAGCCCTCACTACAATTATTGGAAGTGTTTTTATATTTGCCGGCATACTGAGCATTCTATACACCCTACATCATATGCCCTATAGCTATTACATCTTTAAAGTTAATCTTACGTGTATAGCAGGACTAGCCGTGTTGTATGGTGCATTGATAGGCTTGATAGTACAGCGTGTCTTTCTGTCCATCAAACCAACTCGCTACGCTATATTGTTTTTGGTCGTTATCGTGCTTGCAAGTATACAGGGAATTTACAGCAGCCGATCGAAGGTTGTTGACAGTTTCGTAACAGTCACGAACTATGGAGCTGATAGTCGTTCTACGGTTGCTGTGATGAACTACGTTGCACAACATCCAGATAGAGACAACAATATAATTGTTTTTGGTAGCTGTAATCGCGCAGAAGATATTCGTTCTACACGCTTTGCTCGGGCAATCGCCGCGAACCGAAACGGAATCGTCCAGTACTCGCCAACTGGTCTTGGTATACAGGACAAAAAGGCATTCTTTGATGATGTTGTCGAGTACGAAAACATCTTGCGCGAGCCACTTATCATCATGGCAAATGATCGAACATTGGGCAAAGAACTTAGGCACTACGTGGGCACGGACAACAAGAACTTCCGGTTCATTGACCTTGACGATGATAACGTAGACCAGTCGGCTGATGCCTGCCCAGAACGCATCTTTGGCAATATAAATATCTAAACATGTCACGCCTTAGCCTCCGACATGTACACGCAACATCATCTCTCTACATCGCACTTTCGCTAGTTGCTGGGGCTACCAATTACCTCTTTTTTCCCATTACTAAACACTTTGTTGGTCTGGAGCGCTTTGGTGATGTAGTTATCTACACGTCGATTATAGCCGTTTTTGGTGCTTTGCTGATTGCCCATCAACTTTATGCCATTACTTATTTCGCAAATGCCTCTACTGAGAAGCATGCCCCTATCATGCATGAATTACGCCACAAAGCTCTGGTTTTCACGGGACTTTTTTCACTCATCTACCTTCCCGTAGGGGGGGTACTATTTGCAACGCTCGGGATCCACGATTACATGGCTTTCCTGCTACTGGTTGCGTATTTCTGGATCATGGTATATGCGAACTTAGTTGCGAGCTATTGGCATGCCAAGTTTTCAATGATGCGCTTGGCTATTTTTACGCTCGCGACCTCAGTGTCACAGCTCGTTTTGCTCGTTGTATTTTTACGAAGCACACCGACAGGCGTATCAGCCCTTGGAAGTTTGTTTCTGGGACAATTTATCACCCTTGCAGTTGCAAGCACCAGACACCCTGATGTCCGGAATTTTATAATCGGCCGTGGTCAACTTAAAAACGAGTCAAAACATATTAAAGTACTAGCGTCCATGACACTGCCAGTACTTGGACTATATCTCCTGTTAAACGCTGATGTGTTTCTATCAAAGCTCTATCTCGATGATCGGCAAGCTGGCTACTATGGGGCTTTCTCCACAATACTGCGTACGATGTTCTATATCGTCATCCCTCTTGTCGGCATCTTCTTGCCGCGCCTTGCGGCGCTCCGATCTCGCCAGTTCATTCACCAACTTCGTAATCTGGGACTATTGTCGGGCTGTACGATAGGCGGAACCTGGCTCATAGGTATTTTTGCTTATCCGTATTTGTTTCGACTTTTTTTTAATCTCGACGGAAACGCGCGACTTTACAACACACTATTACCGCTTGCACTCGCCAATACTCTTATATACATTGGTGTCTTCGTAAGCATTATTCGACGCCATTACAGAATTGCTCTGTCCACTACACTGGTAGGAATGGGTGGCTGCCTCATCGCCTCATCACTACTCCCACGTACGGTTCTCATCTCGGCTCAAGCAGTACTAGTAGGGAGTTGTTTGGGGTGTATCTACTTACTCTATGGATATCGCCGCTCGCTCTGGCAGCTGTTCAGATAGGCTGTCCGTCGAGTAGGGCGTATATAAGTGGATCGCTCACTATCAAATAAGGGGCATAGAAACGATTATACGTATCAGGATAAAGGATCCACCGCTTCTGACCGCTAAAGACTGTATAGACAGCCGGCCGTGAGCCTTTGATGGTACGTTCTATGATTCCGCGATAAGGAAGCTGATTCACAAAATCGTTACTCAGCGTATTGACGTTCAGACTTCCCCAACCCGTCCATTGATCTAAAATCATCTGGGCCGGGAAATTGCGTATACCTCCATTATCCACAACAAAGTAGGTACCATTTTCATTTTTAATAACTGGGGAAAGCCAGTCCGTTACCGTAGTACTCCCATCGGGAGCCAAGACCATGGTGGAGTTTACGGGTCCTCCAAGATTTATGTAATGTTCCCAGCGCAAGCGATACCATATACCTTTATCAACAAGATACACCGTATAGTCAGAAGTATTATTAGAGCGAACAAATCTTGTTAAAGAAGCGTATTTCCTGATCAGGACACTCATGAGTCGTGTGTCGCTATCTGCCGAAGGAGTGATATTCCATGCTTTAGCGATCGAGCTACTGACCGTACTGAACTCTGTTGCGTCTTTGATGAGATAAGAGGCCCTGTTATCGGCGAGCATGCTACCAAGGGGGCTACCTGTCGAAAATGCACTGAGTGTGCCATCGGTGAACGTCACAGGACTTGCTAGCCCCCAATCAGCTCGTGCGCTCGAAGAAACGGGTAGTTTCTTTCCTTTAGACATAACGTATTCAGTGCTCCCATCACTTACATACACACTTACATTCATACTCCCGTTCGGTATGGCTGACGTGATGTTTTGAGATAGTAGCGGTATGCCTAAATCGTATGCTCCCCAAAGCATCAGAATATTATACGTATTATTGCCACTGATGAGATCCTTTTTTCCTGATTCGTCCAAGAGGTATACGTTTGGGGTCCCTCGTTCTTGAAAAAAACGACTGACTGGCACGCTATCTGTCGGGATAAGGCCAGCCAAAACGGCACTGACAGAGACAGGAGACAGGGCCCGTCGATACGCCATATCTAACGTGGAGCTGACTAATTTTTTGTATATATCTACGGTATACATCTGCCCAGATACATCAAGTGCGAAGGTGTTGATAGCGCTGCCGTCGGGTATCGTATTGCCGAGATCAGTCGTGATTTGAATAATCGGTAGCCCGGGGGCTTGCCAAGCATTTGCAAGAGCCGGCGTGCTGAGAGCACGTTTTGCTCCTCCGTCCATCACATAGTATGTGCCTGTATTTATGTTCTGCAGCATGTATGTCATAGCTGTAGCGGTTGGCAATCTCGCAAGCGTACTCGCCGACACACTCGATGAGGTTCCCGGATAAAGAAGCTTTGTAGAGCCACCCAGTGCATGCTTCACACCATCAATCACCATATAATCATTACCGCCCTGGGAGAATCGTGCGGTGGTGAGAGTACTCCCGATTGTAACGTTCATAGCCGTATACAAGTCATCGGAGATAGTTATTGCTCCGGTGGCCTGCCCCTCTAGGGCACTATATAACGGCAGGGATGCGTAGGGACGCAGTACGGTTTGAGATCCGCTTGCCCCATCGGGCATATAAACAGTTGTGGCTCCCGTGCGTCTGAACCCAGGGGTGAGCAAACCCCCATCTGTGGGCGTCAATCCAAGATCAGAACTCACGCTGCTAATCACCCTTCCGTTCAGATTCCATGTATTGAAATAGTCCAATGTTGGTAACTGATATCGCTTCCCATTATCGACAAAATAATAGGTCGAGCCGCCGTTAATTATGAAAAGGCGATCGAGGTTTGGTCCTGTTGGGATGGAGTTGAGGTAACTCGCACTAAAAACAGTTGGCGATTCGGGCAAATTCCAAGCACGCTTGATGTCTGCGCCCGGGACATACTGCTTGATCGTGCCGTAGATAACCCATTGTCGTAGATCATTAGGATCATCAGATATAGCCAAAACATACCCATTGCCACTCGTTGGCCCAAACCAATCATTAAACAACCTCCAAAAGTTCCGATTTCCATAGGCGCTACAACTGTCTCCGGTACCGTAAAGATTTGCGAGAGCTGCGGCGTTAGGTTGATAGGGGGTATAGTTGTACAGCGCTGCGGTGGCCTTGTTTTGAATAGTTATATTGGTGCCACCGCATGCAGAGTTCGGATTGTAAAGTATGTAACTATCACGACCAGCTGCGTAATTATAAGAGTCAGGCTGCATGGTATATCGCTTAAACTGCCGCGCGGCCATATACAATTGATTAAACAATCCGTAATATTGCGAGTCACAGACTGCTGTGTCAGGACATCCATAGCCAGTAGCGCTGCGGTACTGTATAGGCCAAGGCCAGTCATCGGTGATAAGTGTCTGCTCCTTTTGTAATAATACAAGGAGTGTTTGAGGATTGACGCCGCAGGCACGTGATACGTCATAGATAACATTGGCTGCGGACTTGGTTCCCCCTGTTATAGCACCGCAGTAGGCATCGGCTGTTACAGAACTAAACGTCACACTATAGTCTTTGAGACAGGTGTAGGGTGGAGGTATACCCTGCGCTATGCTCCAGTCTGCTCGCGTGGCATATCCAGCTCGACCCGAGGGTTGTGTGCCATAGGTATCACACACCGGAACCTTAGAGTTTAAGAAGCTTTGAATATCGGTCGGGCTCATTGTCCCGCTATTAAAGAAGGTGCTGTCGTCGATAATATGAGCAGGATTAAAACTACTTCCTGAGAGAGCAGTGCCTTTGGCGGGCTTCACAAAAAGCAACAAACCTACTCCAACAACAGCAATGCTGATTGCAAGTCCGGCTTTGTAGCAACGTTCTTTCATAACATAAACCCCCTAGGGCACCTCAACTGTTTGAGTTCTCGAATTACCATTTACGGTATCGGATTTATACGACAACATTACCGACCATGTGCCTGATGATGAAAGTTCTGAACGGTTAATATTAAAGGGAGGGCAATCAGTCTGTGATGCATTGGCAACACCAATTGCAGTTTTCGTAACGCTGGTATTTTCGTGTGTGAGTGTTACGGTGCAGCTGCCCCCGTCCTCAATTACACCGCTCACAAACCCACTCACGGTTACTTGGTTTCGTTCTGTGCTGTAAAATGCATTTATAAGCGTGGGAGTTACATTCTGCAAATTTTGCGATGGAGGCGTTGTATCTTTGGAGTTACTTTGAGTATTTTTAAGCAGATCTACCTTGTGACTTGAGGTCTCTTGCTTATCCGCGTCGGTAGGCCCTTCATAGTTAATGGAATTTGTCTTGGTGTTTTGAGCAACTTCGTCATTCGTGGGCTTAGAGCCAGCTGCTTGCTGACGGTTTTTGATTTTGGCCGCAAACAACAATACGCCCGCGATGAGAACCGCTACGAGTAGGCAGTCAATAACGATGCTGTGTTTTGTTCGCTTTATTTTCATGTTTTTATTTTAGCAGTAACCCGCTTGTGGTTACTACTATACAAGCCTATGCGAATCCTGACAATGAAGGAGGGGAACTAGGAGCGTTTGAGAATCGACTTTACAGAATAGATTTTCTTCAGCATTTTCCAGCCTCGAGAATTGAGTATCGCACTCAGTTCCGTATCAAGACGCGAGATCTCTGATCGTATCCGATGAATTTCTTTTTCTTGTTTCTGGTGCTCGATAAAACTATTTCGAGCACTAAACGCATCTGATGCGATAATCATCTCCTCAAGAGGCGGCACTTCATTGCTGTTTGTAGCAACGGCAAGGTAGTATATTGCCTTGTGAGTCTCTTGTCCAAATGTCTTTGTTGCTGGTACGTTATGGGGTTTGTTACCTGTAAAGTTTTGCTCTGACAAAACCCCTGACGCATACCAAGTACCTTGGTAATAGTAATGGGTATGTTTGAAGTACTTCTGCATTAATTCATGAAGCTCTTTAAATCTAAACTCGTGAAGGTGAAATGTGTTTCCTTCTATATATTCGTCATCATTCGGTGTCGAAACATAAAATACACCTTTCGGCTTCAGAACTCTGATAACTTCTTGAACAAACTTTTCTGGATGTGGTAAATGCTCAATCGTTTCTAAACTTACAACAACATCAACGCTTTGGTCTGCACAGGGGAGTGCCTCTGCGTTGGCTAGCTCGAACGATAAGTTTCCTTTTTTATAGAGACTCGCCGCATAGTTTACTGCTTGCGGATCATAGTCGATACCGATAACCTTTTTTGCCTGCTCAGCTAGTAGTGCAGACCCATATCCTGCACCCGATGCCACATCGAGAACGACTTTGTTTTTTACAAGACCCAATGCAGCTTTGTATCGAGCAAGATGTTCTCCATACGTAAGACTTTGATAATGGAGCTCAGGGATAAGCCGTTCGCCAGTATCTTCAATTTTTACCATTTTTTTTGGCATATCACTGGTTACCTTTACTAATGTTTATATGATAATCATAACGGAGCGGTCCTGGCAAACTGTTATCCTTCTCGACATCTAACCACACCAAGTCATCTCGCCAATCATGCATAGTTACTGCATCCTGAGCAGCGATTGCAGGAGAAAAACTATAGGAGCCCTTGTTGAAAATATTTCTCAGTTTCCAACGGACGTGTACCATTTCTCCTTTTGCATAGGTACCTGTTTCTATACGATCAGCTTTCGTATTTGAAACAATCAATGAAGAACCAGCCGCATCACGGATCGTAACCCCAAAGATTGGGTGAGTTATTGGTGTGTTAAATCGTACGGTCATCTCGAACCAGAACTCCTCAACGTCAGTAGATAGCATGCTCATTTTTTTACTATCGAGGGTTGTGATTTTGGCTGCTGTAATTTCTGCAAGCCTATCGCCCATTCGTTTGCCAATTTTATGACTTTCGGGGCCACCGTTTAGAATCCGGTTGTATTCTCGTGTAACAATACTCGTCCTACCGATAACTTTTATTTCGCTTTTTTCAATCAACATTGCTCGATCACAATATTCTTCAACTGCCGCCATGTCATGAGTTACGAAAATAACAGTTTTTCCTGTTTTTTTCATATCCTTAAAGACGTTGTAGCATTTGCGCTGAAAAGCCGCATCGCCAACAGCAAGCACTTCGTCAATCAATAAAATATCATTGTGAGCCTGCATGGCAATTGAAAAGGCGAGCCGCACCTGCATGCCTGAGGAGTAGTTTTTTAGCTTTTGGTCCATAAATTGTTCGAGTTCAGCGAAAGCCACAATATCATCGTATTTCTGAAGTATCTCCCTACGTGTTAGCCCCAAAATTGCGCCATTTAGAAATACATTATCGCGGCCCGTGAGTTCCGGATTAAAACCAATACCTAATTCAATAAAGGGCGTGAGCGTACCACTGATCTCGACAGACCCCTTGGTTGGGCTATAAATGCCGCCTAGAGTTTTTAGGAGTGTACTCTTGCCGCTCCCATTCCTTCCTACAACGCCAAAAAATTCGCCTCGTTTTACTTCAAAATTAATGTCTTTGAGCACATGGAACATTTCATAAGTTGATCTATGAAAACTAAGAGCTCTTTCTTTGAGGGAGTTGCGCCTCTCATGAGGGAGTCTAAAATCTTTAGAGAGATTAACAACAGATACTGCGATGTCCTTGGTCATTATAGTTCCTCCGCGAAGCTTTTAGAGCTACGTGAAAAATACCAACCCCCAAGTATCGTAATCGCAATAACTATAGTGATCGGCAAAACGCGTCCTAATTGAGAATGGAAGGCCTGTTTGGTCGTAAGCGTTTCGCTCGTGATCATGACAGATCGCATGTCTTGAAAAATTTGAGCCAAGGGGTTGATGCTCACAAACTTAACAAAGCGCTTGGGAACAATCGCTAATGAATAGATGATCGGGGTAGCATAGAACATAATTTGCAATACAACGTCCCATATGTGACCAAAGTCTCGAAACTTTACGAACAAAGCAGACAACAAGAAAGATACACCTAAGCACAATACAATAAGCTCACCTATGAAAAATGGAGCAAGCAGAATATTGAGTCGAAATTCGACATGACCCAAGATCATAAAGACAAACACTACAATCATGTTGAGACAAAAATTTACAAATGCCGAGAGTGTTGCCCCGATGACAATTGTATATTTTGGTATGCTTACTTTCCTGATCAAATCACCCCGCCCTGTAATTGCATTCAATCCCGCAACTGTGGCTTCGACAAAAAAGGTCCACATAACCAAACCAAGTAAAAGGTAGGATGGGTAGTGGGGAATACTGTTCCCGACTTTGACAATTTTTGTAAAGACAATATACAAGACACCAAAGAGCATAAGTGGTCTTAGAAGTGACCATAGATATCCGAGCACTGAGTTTTGGTATCGGAGCTTGAAGTCGCTCACGACGAGCTCCCGAATCAAACTGCGATTACTGGGTTTTAGTATGGATTGCAATCGACGCATCATTGTCTGGAAACCTCTTTGTAAAATGCTTCGACTTTATCCATAATGACCTTCCAACGATAGTTCTGAGCGGTTTTAATTCCTGCGGCCGAAAGTTTGGCGCGTAATTTCGGATTGTCGAAAAGTTGCTGCAAAGCTTTAGTCATTCCTTCCACGTCATCATGTTCCACTATCAAGCAGTTTTTCTTGTCAAAGCAGAAATCTCTGTTCCCGTGAGCATCGGTGCAAATCACCGGACACCCCGCAGCCATCGCCTCGAGTATTGGCAAACTAAATCCCTCATGTCGTGACGTTTGCGCAAATACTGTTGCTTTGTTATAAAGCTCATTCACCCCCTGGTCACTTGGTTTCACAAAGTACTTGATGCGCTTATCAAGTTTTTGCATGTCTGGCTCAGATCCAAAGAGCCACATTTTTGGCCTATTTTCACCCATACCAAGCCATGACTTGAACGTAAACCTGAAGTTCTTCTGAAAGAAACTACGACCGACACCCAGCAAGACGTCTCCTTCCCGCTTCACTCCTTTGAGTGGTCGATAAACCTTGTCGTTATAGCCACACGGGATTGGCGCAGCCTTGAGTCCGAGCGAAGTAATCTCGGCGTGATTGTATTTGGAGGTTGTCATGTTACGGAACTCTTTGCGATAACACGACACCACAGTAGCCTGGGCAGTGACATCATCGGGATAAAACCATGTTTCAAACTCTTGAATGAAGTACACTGGAATACCCTTTTTGACTGAGGCGAGCCAGACTGGGAAAGCCGTCTCCCACCAGGTTGCAACCTTGATCGCTTCTTCAGATGCGAGTGCAAATGACATACGATCATAATTGCGGAAAGAACGGATTTTAACATTCTCAGGAATATCCCACGGAATACCATGATGATCCAGTCCCCAGATTTCGACATTAAAACCGCGCGCAGCTAATTTTTCGGCATGCTCAAATACGATTTTGATACCACCACTGAGTCCCATGGTTTGAAGCACAAAGATAATCCGCACCCGCCCCTGCTTGTCACGCACGTTACGCTTATCAAACCAGTCGCCCCACTTGTTCCAGAAATAGGATATGGATTGTTTTTCTCGTTCGGAAATTGTCTTGTGTTTTGGTCGTGTCGCTGACTCTACGTGAGTCAATACGGCCGCAGGGAAGTAAAGGGATCGATATCCCGCCTCCCAGCCACGCAGACACCAGTCCACATCTTCAAAAGCAAACTGAAAATTATCGTCGAGTACACCCACATTCTTCATAAACTCGCGTTTAATATACATACAGGCACCTGTCACAGCCAGACAGTAGTGAGGAATATTAGCGGGCCCATAATTCGAATCTTGAAAACGATAATAATGATCGAAATATTCTGGAGCTTCAGTGTTGCGATAACTACCGGCGCTTTGAATTCTGCCGTCAGGATACAAAAGCTTAGGCCCAACAATACCCGTATCGACTCCGAATTCATACGCTCCATACTGCAGGGCTGCCAACCAGTTTTTATGGGCTACTGTGTCGCTATTGAGTAAAATGACATCATGCCGCTTATCAGCTGCTGCAAGACCAGAGTTGACTGCCTTTGCAAAGCCGCCATTCTCTTCGCGATAGACAACCGAGACTTGTTCGTCTTCTAATGATTTAAGGAAAGTGCGACTTGATTCTTGACAGTAATCGTCAACGATAATGATTTTGACATATTTTGGATTAGTAGTTCGTTTCAGACTCTCAATACAAGGGGCTAGTACATTAGCGTCATTATAGCTCGGGATAACAATTGTTACATGCCTGTGCTGATGTTGGTACCAGGATTTTATCACCTGCATCTCGACACCGGTTACTAACCCATTTGAAAATGCCAAATTATTACCCGGCAAACGACTAACACCGGTAGCGATCCTAACCAGTTCAAATTTAATCTTACGGAGTGTTTGCTTTGGCCCGTACTTGAGACCATAACGAACGGTTATATAGGGAATTACAATAGAGGAGCGACCATTATAATTGAGATCTCCCCGAAGTAATTTCTTGACAACCTTTTTGCTAAAACTAATGATGACTTTCGTTTTGGACATGGGATGTTTACCTAGCCAATATAGCATACCAGCATATAAAGTAAGGAGTGCAGAAGATATCTTCCATGTAAAACTCAAATGAGATGAGATTTTACGCTATAGTAAGCTTATGAGGATAGTTATAGATATGCGAATATCTCGCACTACTACAGGAAGATATGTAGACAAGTTAATTGAGCATCTCATACCCCTTGATACAGAGAATCAGTACCTGCTTCTTATGAAGACAGATGTCATAGCAACGTGGAAGATTCGGGCGAAAAACTTTCAAATCATTCCTTGTGATATCAAAGAATTTAGCTTTGCTGAGCAGTGGGGTCTTCGAAAACAAATTAATAGTCTGAAGCCCGATCTGGTATTTTTTCCAATGGTTCAGCAGCCACTGTTTTGTAGGGGCAAAAAAGTAACCGCTATGCTTGATCTAACAACAGTGCGCTTTCGTAATCCAAGCAAGAATATCGTTGTGTTTTGGGCAAAGCAACGAGTTTATGCCTGTCTGAATCGTATAGTTGCTCACACTTCTTCTCAGCTTCTTACTATCAGTCAGTTTGTAGCCCAAGATATTGCTACCTACGCCCACGTGCCACTTTCCAAAATCACCATTACCTACCTTGCAGCAGATCCAATCCATGAGCCAGCCACACCACTTAAGTCGCTTGCCAACAAACCGTTTATTTTTTATGTCGGTCGACCCATGCCCCATAAAAACCTCGAACGACTACTTCTTGCTCACCGGCAGCTTCATGCTGATCATCCTGATTTGACACTTGCGCTCGTTGGGAAGCGTGATGAGCTATTTGAAAGACTAGAAGCATTCGCTAACGAACATGAAATACCAAATGTAGTCTTCCCTGATTTCGTGTCAGATGGCCAACTTAGTTGGCTCTATCAACACTGTAAAGCCTATGTTTTCCCAAGCTTGAGCGAGGGATTTGGTCTACCGGGACTCGAGGCGATGCAAGCAGGAGCGCCTGTTGTTTCAAGCAATGCCACCTGCCTACCGGAAGTCTATGGCGACGCAGCCGAGTATTTCAATCCTCGGGACCCGGAGTCTATTGCTGACGCTATTCGCCGCGTGATCGATGACCCAAAGCGTCGCCAGCGACTCATCAAGCAGGGAAGTGAGCGAGTAAAACAATTTAGTTGGGATCAAACTGCTCGTCAAACACTTGCTGTCTACAAAGAAGTGCTCGGCCTTTAGATAGGCTTGATGACGACATGACGGTCACGCCCATCGCCCTGTGACTCTGTCGCCACGCCAGTGTTCTCGGAAACTGTCTTGTGAACAACTCGCCTGTCTGCTGCGTTCATGGGTGGGAGTGATTTGGGTGAGTTCGTATCCACGACTTCTTGTATCCACTCCTGAACCTGCTGAGCGAGCCGATGCTCACGCTGACGTTTATAATCAGCGATGTCCACATTCACTCTCGTGAGTGTATGATTGTTGACTTTGAGAGCGCTGCTCGTCAAAAATTGCAATGCGCGAAGCGTATCGCCGCGTTGACCTATCAAAAACCCATTCAGACCACTGGACGGGACGGCAAGTTCGATAACATCTTCATCACATGATGCGCGTACTTCGGTATTAAGCCCGAAAAAACTTAAGAGGTCCTCTAGATATTTCTTCGCGAATTGTATGGCTTCCTCTTCCATCACTCACACCTCTCTCCCGCCCTTGACGTTCTTCACTCAGTATACCCTGAGTGGGTTCTCTCGCGCTATCGTTTCTTTTTGCGCGATTTGGCAGATGTAGATGACGTTGTTTTTCGAGTTACTTTCACACTACTTGCTGGCACGTCAATAACAGTTTGTGTATCAAGCGCAACTGCTTCTTGGGAGAGAATGGTTTTTTGTTGGAAATACCCCACGACTGAACTGACGAGGAAATAGAGTGCCAACCCTGACGCATAAAATATCGTGAAAAAGAATATAAGCACTGGCAGGAAGTACTGCATGCTCGCCCCTTGTGCAGCCATAATCTCGCTCTGGTCTACTTCTTTGCCTGCCGCTTGTTCGGCCATCAGTTGTCGAAGTGTTTTTCGTGGCCCACTGCTCGTAGCCGAGGGAAGTAGTTGCTTTGACATATAGTACTGCGCCAGTCCGCTCAATATAGCGATGACGAAAGCCGGGAAGTAGATGTTATGCCAGTCGCTGAGATTGTGAATCGCGGGGCGTGTCAGATCTACGACGCCGAGCAAGGTCTTATCAAAATGCGCCGTACCGTTTGCGAGCTCTTTCATAAACGGAAAGTCACGTATAAACCCATATGAAAACGTGATCACAGAGTGTGAGTCGTTGATAATTTTTCGCAAACCAGATATCAAAGCGAAGATAAATGGAAGCTGTACGAGCAATAGTCCAAGAGATGAGAAGGGACTAATTTCTTTTTCTTTGTATAGTTGAGTGACACGCGCCATCTCGGCTTGTTTGTCACCTTTTGTTTCTTTTTTGATGCGTTGAATCTCGGGCTGGAGTTCACGCATGGCTTTTTGTTGATGGAGTTGTTTTTTGAGAAGTGGCCACATGAGCATCCGTGCAACGATCGAAAAGATGATAATCGCTACGCCGAAATTATGTCCGGGGAGCAAACCATAGATACCGGTTAGAACATTAAAAATAGGCTTTGCAATAAAAGTTGTAAACATGCTAGTTATCATAGCATATTTCATAACAGGGGGTGTTCAGGGGTGAGGATTACGCAAGAATACGAGCTTTTTCACACAAATCACGGATCGCAGTTTCTAATTCGCTATAGGGAAGGGTTGTGATTCGCTCATCAAACACCGACACCGCGATGTCGATGTGAGTTTGGATCGGAAGTTGGCGAATAACTTCGTATATACGACGACGAATTCGGTTTCTGCGCGGAGCACTTTTGGCGACTTTTTTGCTCACAATGACCGCCGCCCGATATGTGGGTGTTCTCGAGTTAGTTATCCATTTCAACGAGATGCTTTGCGAACGAACAGTCTGACCATGCCGATACACATGATCCAAACTGCCATACCCATGAAAGCGGTGAAGATGATGCAGCATATATCCCTTTAAGTATCGACAATAAACTCAAAACCAACAAATTTAAATTACTTAACTAGTTAAGTAATTGTGAGTTTTCTAGTGGGTGATTCGAGCGCGACCTTTGAGCATTCGTCGCTTGATGACTTTGAGTCCAGTTTTGGAGCTGGTACGAGCACGAAACCCATGTTGAGCTTTTCGGTGTTTAACTTTTGGTTGGTATGTTCGCTTAGGCATGAACTGTTAGTGTACCTTTCAATCTATTATGAAGCAATGACCTGCTCGAGCAAATCGTGTTATTTTCACGACATATAATACCAGTTTCTCCACACTTCGCCAATAGTTATCCACAATTTAACAGATGGGGTTTCGTAGTGTGGATAACTTCCCTCTTGTCGAGACTTTCTATAACACCCCCTCCCCTACCCTTATAAAATTGTGGAAAACTACTCGAAGACAGTATAGTATTACTCGCAGTCATCCACAGCGTGTGGACAAATAAGTGAGGGGCCAAAAAGAAGAGATATGACAGACCAACTCTGGCAATCAGTATTGGGTGAGATCGAGCTCAGTGTCTCGCGCGGAAGTTTTGTGACATGGTTCAAAAACACGTCACTACTTAAAGAAAATGAAGGTATCGTGACGATCGGTGTCCCCAATATTTTCATAAAGCACCAGCTTGAGACTAAATTCTCCCAACTCATCAAAGATATGCTTGAAAAAAACGGCATCATGACTCGAGAGCTTGAGTTTAAGATCCATATGAGTAAACCAGATGCCGGTGCTACCCCTTCCCTTCCTTCACTCGAAACTACTATCTCTTCGCCGACAAAAACCACCACTACAGATACTGCTTTCAATCGACCTCGCAGTATCACCCTGCGCCCCGCCCTCAATGAAAAATACACCTTTGACAGTTTTATCGTTGGTTCTGGTAACGACCTTGCATATGCAGCCTGCCAAGCTATTGTTAAAAACCCAGGTACGAAATACAATCCGTTATTTGTCTATGGCGGGTCGGGACTTGGCAAAACTCATCTTATCCAGGCTGTTGGCAATGGTATCAAGATGGAGCGCCCAGACATCACGGTCGTGTATATCAGCTGTGAAACGTTCGTCAATGAGTTCCTCGATAGTGTTCGCAACAAAAAGACCGGGTTCTCTGAACGGTACCGTAGCGCCGATGTACTTATCATCGATGATATACAGTTCATTGCGGGCAAAGAAAAAACCCAAGAGGAATTCTTTCACACCTTCAATGCACTCCATCAATCAGATAAGCAGATTATTATTTCAAGCGACAAGCCACCCAAGGCTATCCCAACGCTCGAGGAGCGACTCCGCTCCCGCTTTGAATGGGGTATGACCATTGACATACAGCCACCAGATTTCGAGACAAGGTACGCTATCCTCCAGACAAAAGCCCAACAACACAACATTGATCTCCCTAACGAAGTAACTGAGTACCTTGCCAACTTGATTCAGACAAATGTCCGCGAGCTCGAAGGAGCACTCAACCAACTCCTAGCCTACTGCGAGATGCACGAAATAAGCCCTGATCTCCAGATCACTACTAGCTTGATCGGCGGTGGTCGCATCAGACCCAAACACCTTACTCCCAAACAAGTTATCGAAGTCACTGCAAAGCATTTCCACATGGAGATCGATGACATAGTCGGACCAAAGCGCGATAAGGACATTGTTGTCCCAAGACAAATTGCCATGTACCTCCTCAGGAGTGAACTACATTTTAGTTTTCCAAAAGTTGCACATGAGCTGGGCCGTAAAGATCACACGACTGCCATACATTCTGTCGATAAGATCGAAAAAGG
>CAZWNK010000004.1:0-28791 GCA_964635445.1 uncultured Candidatus Saccharibacteria bacterium
TGGGGCGGAAGCTCCCTCTGCATGAACTCAAGTACATCGATTGGTTCTGGATCGAGTGACTCGAAAACCTTTAATCGGTCGTCAGCCTTGGCGTTTTTGAGGATACTGCTTTGTAGTAGAACGCCTTGCAAAAACTTGACATACACCCCTCCAAATCGCACAAAGTCCTCGACGATGATTTGGTGTACAAGCTTCGTATCACCGCGCTTCTGATAATAATACGCGCGCGATAGTGTTTTCATGAGTCGCGCTGTACGTTGTCTTTTCATCTGAATGCTGAGTCGAGAGCTCGTGATACCACTCTTGCGTGCATGTTTTTTCAGTGCTCTGTGTTGTCGGCGTGCGGCAGTCATATTAATTGTGACGAAAGCCAGTAATAAACATCATGACTGTGAAAAATACCAGCATGAGATAGAGCTGAAAAACCTGGTCCGTGTTGTGCACGATAGCGGCGATGAGGACGACGGCTACCCAGATAAAGAAAAGTGTCACAGTTATAGAAGCATATTTCATACCCTGTACATGTCCTCAGTAATTACGCTAATTATAGCATCGTTTTGTCTTTGTTGGCAAAGCTTGATCTTCTATATATTTAACGAAGGTAGTTGAGGTAGGTCGCAAAGAGTATGAGAGCACAAACCACCGTCATGGCCACAATGCGCGAAGGTTTTATGTGCTCATGGAGAAAACGTCGAGCAGAGAATAGTACGAAAACTGGGACCAGTATGTAGATGAGTCCGGTAGCGACGACACCCGCATCGCGTAGGCCATAGAAAAGTAACAACATGGTAGTCGTACCCACCAGGCCCGTTAATGCTAATAGCTTCACGCTTCGAAAGCTTAGCTTACGAAGTGACGGGCGATACAGCGTGAACATTATAACTGTGATGATCGAGACTCTGATCGTATAAAGCAAAGCTGGGGATATGGAATTTTCGGTTAGCACTTGCGCCACGAGATTATCTTCGAGGGCAATGAGTACAAGTGCAGCGGCGAGCATCAGGCTGTACCGATCAGGCCGGAATAGTTGTTTTGATCGGTACGTCCAGATGATAATGCCAGTGGCTAAAAGTGCTGTAATCGCTATTTGTGTATTGAAATTTTTCGGCATGAATAGCCAGGAGATTGCAATGGTTGCCAGAGGCATAAGTATGGTGATGCCTTCAGTAGTATTGACCTTTTCTTTGCTCAATCCTTTGTAATACAAGACATTCCATGTCGAAGCGATCACGATGATACATGCGAGCTTGATGATGCCGGTATGGTTTACGTGAAATGTCGAGAAGTGGCCGAGTTTTATGAGCGAAAGGGAAGAGCAGATTGTAAGAAATAGAAATGCGCCTGGCAAATAGTCGCGCATGCTGATTCGGACGCGAGTTAGTCCTATTTTGGCGATGATGATATTTGCGGGTTCAGCTACCGCTGCAAGGAGTGGGATCACAAGCGCTTTCATACTAAAACATTAGCATAAGCGTGTTTGAATGGATGGATTTTCTCTGTTACTTAGGGTATACTCATCTCGATTTCACACTTCGGGGTGTGGCGCAGTTGGCTAGCGCGCCTGGTTTGGGACCAGGAGGTCGAAGGTTCGAGTCCTTTCACCCCGACCATAATAAAAACCTACATGCGTGGGTTTTTATTTACGTACGGGGTGTAGCGCAGCTTGGTAGCGCGCGTCGTTCGGGACGACGAGGTCGTGGGTTCAAATCCCGCCACCCCGACCAGCTTGTAATTGTATTCCGGCTTCCGTAAAACGACGGAAGTCGTTTTACTTTCACCCTATAACAATTACTACGCTTGACCCTGCTGAGAATCCTCTCTCGTCAGGGGAAGAACAATATCTCCTTTTACAGGAGAGTATGGGTCTTTTATCTCTTTATCTTTGCCTTTTATGATCTCTATATTTGAAAAGCTAACCTTGAGTCCGCTTGCCACATCGACTTGTTTATAGTTCTCGTCAAATTTAGAAATAACGTCTGAATCTTGAAGATGGAAATGTAGATGAGGATCGGAGGAGTTGCCGCTGTTTCCACATTCACCAATCTTCTCTCCGGATTTGATTTGTTGCCCAGCTTTGACGCAAACACTTCCTTGTTTGAGATGTGCAAGCAAGGAATATTCGTGATCTGCGTGCTTAATCAGAACAAAATTTCCCATAGCCATGTAGTGATTTGACGTGCCAGGTAGGTTATCTCGCATTCCGTCTATCGCTTCGATGACTTCACCGTCACCAGGAGCAAGTATGGATTGTCCAAACGAATAATAATCATCGTTGGTCTTGCCATCGGTACGAAAAAACTTTCCGTTCTCATCGACCTGAATAAAATCAAATGCATACTTTTGCAGGTAGGTTGCATGATGAATATTCTGCTCAGGGTTGTCACCACCCCAGAATGTTAGCCAGGCTCCTTCAAATGGAAGTCTCAAGACAGTGTGTTGCATGAGCGGGATTATAAATCAAATAGAGGAGAAAGAGTACAATAGAGTCTAACATGGCGCCGTTACAGCAATTTGCTCTTGTTATCGGAGGAATACTCGCTCTGCTTATTGTCTCTGAAGTTTTGTGGCATATGAAATTGATTCGCGGGGAGATGGGGCGTAAGTTTGTGCACATGACGGCCGGTCTTCTCATAGCTTCCTGGCCGCTGCTTATATCATTTCGCACCATTCAGATACTCTCGATGTGCTTCATTGCGGCCATTTATGTCTCGAAACGTTTCAATATCCTTAAGTCGATTCATGCAGTTGACCGTAAAAGTTATGGTGAGTATGGGTATGCGATCGGGGTTGGAATTAGTTCGGTTCTATTCCCTCAACCACGCGTTTTTGCGAGTGCGGTATTGGTCATGGCTGTGGCTGACGCATTTGCGGCATTGATCGGTACGAAATGGGGGAGGCATAAATACAAGGTTGGCAAAGATACAAAGAGTCTCGAGGGGAGCGCGGCATTTTATATAACATGTGCACTTATTTATAGTGGTCTACTCCTAGTCAAAGGAGAATTTGCAAATCAGTCTCTTATGCAGACAGTCTATATATCAGGCGGAGCTGCAGTTTTGATGATTGTTGAGGCCCTCGGTATCTATGGTACTGACAATATAGCCCTACCGATTGCGGCAGGGCTTATTGCAAACCAACTATTTCGCTGAGATTAAAACGAAACTTTGTCTTGGTGTTTTGCTCGCATATCTTTGACCCATTGTTTGCGGTCGTGTTTGGTCCATAGTTCTTTGGCTTCGTGTTCGAGCTTCTCAAGGCGCTGGTAGTAGTCGACGACTTCGATAAGATGAGCATAGGCGATACGGCCAGCGGTAGCGTAATCGTCATCATGGACTTTTGTGACGCTGCCGTATTCAGAACCGTGCTCCATCTCTTCTTTGATGCCTTGGTAGAATTCTCCAAGGTCCACGAGGTCCCAGTCCACGCCGATCTCGTCGCCAATTTCTTTGGCCTTTTGTAGTGTCAGGCCGGGGTATTTTTTGGAATGATCTTTGTTATAAAAATCATACTCAACTTGCGTCAAGTCTTGGGTGTTATCATCCATCGTACATTCTCCATTATGAATGTCATCATTATAACAGATAGAAAACGGAGCTTTCTGTAGACTCGTATCCGAAGTTATGTGGTATGATGCGATCGATGAAAACCCTAAAAAAGAAACTCAATGAGTATTTTTCGCAATTTGTGTATGGATCAATAGATGGAACGGTGACGACATTCGCAGTCGTAGCTGGATCGTACGGCGCCGGGATTGGACCAAAATTTGTTCTTATTTTGGGCGTGGCCAATTTGGTGGGTGATGGATTTTCGATGGCTGCCAGTGCCTACGTTTCGCGACGATCAGAGCAGCAACAAAAAGTTCTGTCTGAAAAGCGGTATCACACTTGGTATGCGAATAGTGACGCTCGCGTTTCTTCGTCGCTGCGTAATCATTTCATGAAAGATTATGGGTTTGAGGGGAAGCTGCTCGAAGATGCCGAATCGGTTGCATTACAAGACGAAAATAAAGTCATCCGTCACCTCATGCATAACGAGTTTGGGATGTTGGGTGGAGATGATTCGAAGCTCGCTGCTCTCAAGATTGCAACCGCGACCTTTGCCGGTTTTGTTGTAGCTGGATCTGTGCCGCTTGTCACGTACATCATAGGACTCGGTGTCTCGATGTCTACGCAAGCAATGTTCTATATATCCTTGATCCTCACGGCGGTTACTTTCGCGACGATTGGGTATCTGAAGGGAAGAGTCACAGATACGAGTCACCTCAAGTCTCTTGTCGAAACACTTCTGCTTGGAAGTATTGCCGCGCTATTGGCCTATGGACTCGGCAATGTATTGACTGCAGCCATAAAAGCATAGATTGGCCGTTGTGTTCTCTACAGCAAGACTTACAATAGTATCGTGAACTTCATCGATATCATCATCATACTCTTCCTGATTGCTGCGGTCGGCAGAGGATTACGCATTGGGTTTTCTCGGCAAGTACTATCTATCGTCGGTTTTTTTGCTGGCTTGTTGCTTGCGAGTTGGTTGACGCCAATGGTGATCAAATTTTTCATAAGCTCAGAACTTAATCTCATTCTCGGTATCTTATTCATCTTTGCTATTGCATTTGCTGTATCGGGAATAGGCGATAGTATTGGGAGTCGTATCAAAGATTTTGCCGATCGTAGCGTCCTCAAATTTGTAGAATCGGCGCTTGGCGTGATAGCTAGCGTCGCATCGGTACTGATAGTTGTATGGCTACTTGCAGCCACACTGTCCCAGCTACCGACTACTATTGGAGACGGCGACTTGCAACGATCACTTATCGTTCGAACGATGAATCGCGTCATGCCCGCGCCGCCGGCTGTCGTGGCGCGTTTAAAGCGATTCGTGAATCCTCAGATACTCCAAGGTCTCGCGACAGAGGGAACGCCTGTGGCGGATTTGCCGACCACTACCTCTCCTGAGGTTCAGGCGGCTGCTGCAAGAGCTTCTGCCTCGACAGTCAAAGTCCAGGGATTTGGGTGTGGTGGGATACTGACAGGTTCGGGATTTGTTGTCGACAAAGATTTAATTGTCACAAATGCGCATGTGATAGCAGGTGTAAGGCGTCCAGTCGTGTACGACCGCAATGGCAAACACGGAGCGACAACGGTTTTTTTCGACCCCGACCTTGATATCGCGTTTCTGAAAGCGACCAATCTGTCAGGTTCACCGCTATCTCTCGATCCTGGTGCAGTCGCAAAAGGCACGATCACGGCATTGCTGGGCTATCCAGAAGGCGGAAACTTGACCGTAACGCCTGGAATCGTCGGGAATAGGGCGCGTGTCCTGGGTCGAAATATTTACGATTCAAGTGTCAATCGTCGCATGATTTACGAGGTACAAGCGAACGTACAGCAGGGAGATTCTGGTGGACCGATGGTATTGTCAGATGGGAGAGTGGCAGGAATTACATTTGCTAAAGCTATCTCCCAGCAAGGATACGGTTATACGATTGCGGCATCAGAGTTTGCCGATAAAATCGTATCAGCCGAAAGTTTGACCGCCTCCGTTAGTACGCAAAATTGCGCAGCAGACTAACATCTCATAGTCGAAAAGCTAAAAACAGTAGCACCAGGACAGATATGGCAACGGCTGTGATGCCCATGATAAATTCTGATTTTGTAGACTGGTATTCTGATATATACTTCGGAATAACAATGATATTAGTAAAGAGCAATGGGACTGCAAAGAAAAAGCCGAAGAAAATGAATGGGACGAGTACTAACCCAAGATAACCAATGTCAGCAGACCAGAAGTACGCCAGCAGTATGATGAAGATAAAATTCAGTACCTTTAGTACCTTGAAGAAGGTGCGCCACCCTTTTGACGGTACCTTTTTAGTAGCCATAACGGTATTGTAACAAAAAGAGACCCATCAGGATCTCTTGATAATTATGGGGCGAATGATGGGAGTTGAACCCACGACATCCAGTGCCACAAACTGGCGCTCTAACCAACTGAGCTACATCCGCCGCGTTAACAGGGGTGATTATACGTGAGCCCAGTCGATAAAGCAATCTGTTAGTGCTCTTCGGCAGCTTCAGCTGCCTGTGCATCCGCGAAAGTTGCGTGAACTGTACCAAAGGGATGATGAGGTGGCGCATAGATGGAATATAGCTTCAAATCCTCGTCACCATCATTGATGATATTGTGCCATGTGCCCGCAGGGACAAAGATGGCAAAGTCATCTTCAGCTTCAAATGTTTGATCGAGATTATCCTGGGAAGCGCCCATAAGCACCTTGGCTTTACCTTGCTCAAGTCTTAGAAACTGATCAGTTTCGGGATGGACTTCCAAGCCTACCTCACCACCAACAGGAATGGACATCAGTGTCATTTGAAAATATTGACCAGTCCATTGTGCGGTACGAAAGTTCGTATTGGCTTTGGTCAGGTCTTCGATATTGACAACATATGGCTTCTTGCCTTGATCATCGCTATTCATATGCACCTCCTCTATTACGCTTCTAGTATACTCTCGCAAAGCGAATCAATCTGCAGTGATAAAGCTCACAGTTTGATCAAGTCGCCATTACAAAGCATTCTAAGAAAGGGATTGCCATTCTCATCGATATGGGCCGGATCATAAGGGTGTCGCCAATATGGCATGTCGCACGCCTCGCAAATCATTTCGTTATCAGGGCGATAGTACTCGGGTGACGGATCGTTTGCTCTAATAGCTCGCGCCAGAATTTCACGTATTTCTTCTACTCCGCGTCTGATATCTGGTAAATACTCTGACATATTGAATCTTGATACAGCATCCCTGCATAGGTTAGGTTTATTTCATAACTCCGACCATGTAATGATCGCTTCCGGTATAATTAAGAATGATCACTTCGAATTCACCACGTAGCACGTCGATCTCATTGCCAACCATCTCCAGCTCAGCAGTCACCGACTCCTCCTCTTTGCCATAGTCATCCCACCATGGCTTACGAGCAATACGTTCTATTAGCTCTGTCTTAGGTACATTGAGCTCAATGATTCTATGTTGAGCGTTCGGAAGTAAAGCTTTGAGTCGTTGTGGTCTTAAAGCGTCAGAGTCAACATATTGCCATTTGATGAGTACCACCTCGGCGGTATCAAGTAATACGGGTGCCTGAGAGAGAATCTCCTCTCTCCGGCTGACTACTGGATCATCCTCGCGTTGGCCGATATACTTCAAACTTGCCTCGCACGCTACGACAGATTTGTTTATCCACTTCAGTTGTTCTTGAACGTCTGTATATCTACCGATATTCCTAATAAATGTTTCTTTACCCGACGCGCTTACGCCAAATACCCAGACAACTTCTTTCATGACCCAATGATATCAAAAGCAGACTTGCTCAGCCATGCGGCGTACCATGTCCCGATTCGAGAGAGGATTCTCGAATCGAAAGGAGACAGCAAAATAGGGTTACCAGAACTTTCATTACTTGATCATGAAAGTACGAGTAACCCTATTTACACATGTCGACGTGGTACCCTCGGCAGGGATCGAACCTGCGACCTTGAGCTTAGAAGTCTCCTGCTCTATCCAACTGAGCTACGAGGGCTTGGTGCGGGATGGGGTAGTCGAAACCCCATCTCAAGTTTGGAAAACTTGCATATTAACCGTTATACGAATCCCGCATGTAACAGGGGTAATTATACCATGTAAAAAGGGAGTGACTAGACCTCACTCCCTTTTGTGATCCTTGAAATCGGATTATTTCTTGGTTTTTGCAGCTGTTTTTTTGGCAGCTGGCTTTTTGGCTTTGGTTGACTTACTGGCGGTAGTCTTTTTCTTGGCTGCACTTGACTTGGATTTGGTCGTTGCCTCTGGTGCAGTGTAGATGACAGCAGCAGATTTTGCAGGCATGAATTTATTTCTCCAAGCGACTGCGATAGCTGCGACTGCAGCGAGGATGGCGACAATACCCCAAACATTACCTGACTTCTTCTTAGTCGGCGTTACTTGCGTGTTGGTCGTGGTAGGGGTTTGAGTCGTTGTTTGTGGTTGTTCGGTAGCGCCGAGTGTTGTAGAAGGTGTTGTAGTTGGAGTGGTTGTTTGAGTTGGAACTACCGTGGTTGTTGTAGGCTTGGGAGTAGTAGTGACTGGTTGCGGAGTAGGGGTAGGAGTTGGTGTAGGCGTCGGTGCTGGTGTTGAGAAACTGTATGTTGCGCCTGATGTGACGCCGTTCCAGATATTGGCACTATCAGGTGAACGGTAGATTTTGGAGCTATTCGCAAAACTGATATTTGTTGAACCTAAACCTACGATTGCTTTGAACACAACTGTTGCAACGAGCTTGCTACCAGTTACCGTTGCGCCGCCCGAGACACCTCGAGTGATCGTGACGCCACTGCCAGTATTGGCAGAATAAGCGTCGATCCCGAATGCACTACCGCTTGCGTCGATACTGACAAACTGGAGTTTTGATGCGTCGTACGTGATATCGCTTTCGACCACATTCACCGTCTCTGTGCCGCTGTTTTCATATATGGACACTGAGAAGTTGGTGTCGATTTGATGTGCACCAGCGCCAGTCAGCGTAAGACTAGCATTGCCAGCGGCGCTGCTGCTCATCGGCACGTAGCCGAATACTGCTGCGATCGCAAAAGCGATACCGAGGGTAATTGATTTGATGCGGTTCATAGTTATTTACTCCAATTCGTTAATAGCATAGACAGATCGAGGGCATCGACCGTGCCATCACTACTCAAGTCACCTTGAGCACGTGTAGCGGTCTTAGACCAGTTAGTAAGCATGATACTGAGATCAAGGGCATCGACCGTGCCATCCCCGTTTACATCGCCTGCTTTTTGTGCAGGAGGTGTAACTGGTGTGGTTGTGCCGATAGTGTCTTCGCTGAACCACTGAATATTATCGACGAAAGCCTGGATACCAGAGTTGGCTGCAACGATAACCTGTAGGCGCGCCTTTTTGACATTTACTGAACTCGGTACGTATTCGAAATTTATATTCTCGACAAATTTTGTTGTCTCGGCAGCGTAGTTTTTTCCACCAAGCCATACACCATTGGCATCGTATTCGTCGATATAGAAGCTGATCTTGCCACTTGTGATATTCGCCACATTGAGGAAGTTTTTGAGAACGTATTTCTGCGTAGAATCTATAGCGACTTGAGGCGAAAAGAGGTGCGTATCTTTGGTAGTTGCTTTCAACGAAACGGAGTTTGTCGGGCTAGGGTAGCTGCCGTTGTTCCCTGTATCCTGCTTGATGTTGGTAGGGTCATCAGTGCTCCAGGAATTTACATCAGTCGTCGTGCTGCTGATAGCAGCATCAAATGAACTATTGGAGAGTAAGTTACTCGTGCTGTTGATCAAGCCGCCAGACAGGGTAACTACTGGCAAGCTGAGGCTTTTAACATAGGCCGCAATCTGATCGAGATCAGCTTGGTTGTATTGATAATCATCTGAAGCGGTACTTGCTCCATTTGGCACAATGTCATGGAATGTTAAGATCAGCCATTGATTATTGGCCTTTGCAGTATCGACGTAACTTTTAAGTGTACTGACTGCAACGCTACCTTGGACCAATTGATCTCGCAATAGATAGTCATTGTAGGGAAAAGTATTGAAGCCAGTGTCCTGAAAGCCGCGCATCGACTGATATGTTTTTGCGACGTCAGCTAGTACTGGGTGGCCGTTTGGTTCGTAATCACCATATGGAGGTACGAAATCGACGGCATTGAAACCATTTGCCTGCAGTGTTGACTTACTCTGTGTCAATTCTTGTATCACTTGCTGTTCAGTAAGCTTTGGCGTTGCAGTAGCTAAAAGTGGATGAGTGACGGAGTGAGATGCTATTTCCCAGTTATACGTATTCTGTAGTTCGCTAATTTGCGACCATGTCATGTAGGGTACAGTTCCATCAGCAGCACATGTGTTAGGTGTCGTTGTCATACCAACACAGCCCGTAATGATCGCCGATGTTCCTACAAAGCCATATTTGGCTAATGTTGGAGCTGCCAAAGTATAGGTATTTGTCGGTCCGTCATCGAATACAAATGATACTTTTGCTGTTGGCGTATATGTTGCTGCTTGAGCGGCTGGGAGATGAGGGATGATGCTTCCTGCTACCAGCAAACCGGCGAGTAGGGTACGAAAGTTTTTGAAGCTGATTTTTTTCATAACCGATTAAGTACTCCTTATATTTACTCACATTGTCAATTTGACGATCATTCTACAAGAATATTGAGAAAATTACAAGGGTATTATTAAAGATAAGCTTTATGGATGGACACAGTAACCATAAGCATATAATAGAATAGACTTTACAAACAAGCACAAATAGGGTAGAATTCGCTCGTACATCAATAAATCTAATGATTTAAGGAGAGATGCATGTACGGAAAAGGTGTCGTCCTTGGTGGTACATCTACCGCTGCAGGGATCGCAGTATTACCAAAAACTGGGAGCCACACGCTGATCAGCAATATCGCTATTGTTGCTATCGTCGTCGGTGTCACTGCTGTTGTTTTACAGCTTGGCGTTGCTCTCTATCGTCGATCTCTTCGCACTAAATAATAGGGCGAGGAAACTGACATGCCTTCACCACGGTCAGAACTCACTTTCACAGCAGTTCACATGACCATGGGAATCCTGGCGATCGTGGCTGCAATCGTAGCCACGATTTTGTTTGTACGACCGGACGCTTCTAGCCAAGCGCCAGTCGTCGTACCTTCATCAGTCGTGGATGCTGCTGATAAGCGAGTTGCTACAGAGGTCACAGACGTTGATCAAGCAACAAAACCCATTAGTGGTAAGCCAGTTGAAATTATTGTTCCCGCACTCAATATGAGTGTTCCGATCACTGATGGGTACTATAACGCCAATACACAAACCTGGACATTGGGCCCGAAGTCAGCATACTTCGCGACAATGTCGCAACCAGCCAACAACCGTGATGGCACGACATTTGTCTACGGTCACAACACCAAAGCAGTGTTTCATGCACTCTACGGTCTGCGAGGTGGCGAAACGGCTATGGTTCGGACAGATAGTGGTGCAGTGTTTTACTACGTTTTTACTGGAGCCCATGACGTGAAGCCAACTGAGACAAGTGTGCTAAATGAGCCAGGCGCTCCCAAGCTCGTTGTGCAAACCTGCTCGGGTGCCTGGGATCAAAATCGCCGATTATTTACATTTAAGTTCGTTCGTGTGAGGACCTCATGAATATCACAGAAATATTATGGATTCTTTTCTACTGCACGGTGTTTACATCGTTGTTTTTTGCTGCGATGTCGCTCATCGGTGCATCTCTCTATGATTTTGAGCTCATTCGTCGTGAGCATTTACGCAAGAAATTTCCACAATCAATCGCATTTAATCGCAAACCACTTATAAGTGTCCTCGTGCCTGCCTACAATGAAGAGCTTGTGATTGAGCGCACGCTCTCAAGCATCATAGAATCGCAGTATACGAAGTATGAAGTCATCGTTATCGATGACGCGTCGAAAGATCAGACAACAAAATTAGTCCAGAAATTTATCAAAGCGCACCCAGAGGTTAGTATTCGCCTAATCAAGCGACAGAAACACGGCAAAGGTGCCAACCTCAACTACGCGCTCCAAAAATATGCCAAAGGTGAGTTAGTGATGACACTGGATGCCGACTGCATCCTTGATCCTACGGCACTCCAAAAAGTCGTCTATCATTTTAGTCTCGATCCTACAGTTGGTGCACTCGCTGCAAACGTCCGTTTGTTAGAGCTTCCAACAATCCTTGGCTTGTTGCAGCGGTTCGAGTATATGAGTTCATTTCGTTCCAAAAAGTTCTTCACCCTAGCCAATAGCGAGTACATCATCGGAGGCGCAGGTGCCACCTACCGACGAACCCTCCTCGAAGAAGTGGGCGGGTTTGATCAAACTATGAAAACCGAAGATATCGCCGTGAGCTTGTCGATAGCGGGCTTGGGTAATAAAGCAAACCGACTGGTGTATGCATCTGATGTTATCGTCACTACCGAACCAGTCATGAGTTTCAAGAGCCTTCTCAGCCAGCGGTATCGATGGAAGTTTGGTAACCTCCAGGCTGTTGCCAAAAACAAGAATCTGTTCTTCAACAATGACCCAAAATATTCTCGAATGCTCGTATGGCTTCGACTTCCGACGGCCATGTGGAGTGAGCTCATGCTCATCGTCGAGCCGATGCTCTTTGTCTATCTGACATGGGCCTCGATCCATTACCGTAGTGTCAGTTTGTTCATCGGTGCAAGTGTCACACTTACCTTTTATCTGCTCTTCACGATATGGGGAGACGAGCACTTAAGTCTCAAGAATCGCTTGAAAATGACACTCCTCGCACCTGCGATGTACGCTATTTTCTATATCATGACGATGATTCAGGTGATCTCTATCTTCAAGTGTCTGAAAAATATCAAAGGTATCTTGGGTCGTATCAATGTCCAGGGTACGTGGATATCTCCAGAACGTCTTGGCAATAAAGCCGGCGCCAAGATTTAGTTCAGTGGAAACATCTGCACATTATCGACATACGCTTTGATGTTGGAGTTGGCGCTGACGATTATCTGTAGGCTTGCTTTGGCGACTTTGGTCGATGTTGGTTTGTACGTGAAATTCATCGTATCCACAAATACGCTTCGCTCAGCCTTTTTGTATTGGCCCGACGTCCAAGTGCCGTTGCTGTCGTACTCATCTATATAGTATCCGACCTCACCAGAACTAAGTCTTTCGACATTGAGAAAACTCTTGTATAGATATGTTGTCGAGGCATTGACGGCTACTTTGGGGGAGAAAAGGTGCACGTTTTTCGTGGTCGCAGTGAGTTCTATAGAATTTGTTGGACTTGGATAGCTGCCTTTGCTCTCGGTGTTGAGTTTGACTTGGGTCGTGGCGTCGGTCGTCCAGCCGTTCGTGATACCTTGGTCAAACGTACTATTTGGAATGAGATCTGTGTCGCTTGTGACGAGATTCTCAGACATCTTGCTAGCCGGTAAACCGACAGTCTTGGCATATGCGGCGATCTGACTCAGGTTGCTCGTGCTGTATTCGTAATCATCAGGACTTGTACTGGCTTTGTCTTTGATATTGTGGAATACCAGCACGAGCCAGGTCTTGTTCTTCTTGGCTTGGTCGATGTATTTTTTGACCGTGTTGACTCTTACGCCGCCTTGCACTTGCTGGACATAGACGAGCGAGTCATTATAGGGCCAGGTGTTTTGTCCGATATCCCAAAATCCGCGATGCGAGGTGTAATATTTAGAGATGAGCGCGAGTGTGGTTGGACTGTAATCTCCATATGGTGACGCAAAAGCCGTGGCATCGAAACCATGGGCTGCAAGAGCTGTTTTGCTATCTGCCAATTCCTTGTCGACTTGAGCGGACGTCAATCCGTCTGTCGCGAGTTGTGGATGAGTCGCGCTATGCGACCCAATTTCCCAGCCGTACGTCGACTTTAGGGTTTGAATCTGATCCCAGGTCATGTAACTGGTCGTGGGGTCTGCGGCGCATGTTCCAGTTGTACCGACACACCCAGTGATCACATACTCGGTACCAGAGAATCCATACTTGGCAAGAGTGGGCGCTGCGTTCGTCAATGCTGTCGACAGACCATCATCAAACGTAAAAGAAATTTTGCCAGTTGCAGTGGGATTATTGGTCAGAGCAGCTACTTGCATGGTATTTGTGAGGAGTAAAAACGTCGTACTTATCACAATCGCGCCTCCTCTAAGGATGTGGATAAGTTTTGTGTGGAACTGTCGTGTCGACATGAGGGTCTCCTTTTGGTTTTACTGATACAGAACTGCTTATGTTTAGTCCATAATGTAGATAATAAAGCATAATCGTTTTATGCCAAGTAGTTTATGTCATAAGTTGCAAATAATACATTTTAGTATTGTATAATCCATCGTATGCATAGACGCGCACGTTCGAACTCGGTTCATTCACATCATGTCACACGCGGACACATCGCTCTACCTCTGATAACAGTAGGGCTTATGGTGATGAGCTTGCCGGCATGGTCGTGGCGATCTTGGCAACGACATCATCAGATGAAGGCAAAAACAACAGCAACAATTCAAGCAAACGCTGCTCCTACGCAAGTAGGTCAGGAAATCGACCTTATCAAAGCTGAGGATTGGACGAAGCATCCAGGTGCGAGTAAAACTGATGCATCGGTGCATATCACGCCGATCGGACGTGCCATCGTCAATCAAGACGGATCAGAGAATCAGACAAATCCAACGGTCAATCCGGTGGGGCCGGCGATAGCATTGAGCGAGAATTTCACTATCTCGGCAATCGCAAAACCAGAGATCAAGAATGGTGGGAGTCTGCAATTCTATGGGGCACTGCCAATTATTTATGATGAATGGCGTTATGAACGAAACGAGATAAGATTTTCGTTTCAAAACAACGTTCTGACTGTGGAGCTATGGGATGGACGTAACCAAAATCCAATCGAACAAAAGATGTTCAATGATGTATTTGATAGTTCAGTCGTGGTGAGTCTTGAGAAGAAGGGCACGAGTTTGACCATATACGGAAATGGCAAGAACCTCGTAACGATACCTGATCACAGTATTTTCGATTCAAAAATGCTATGGTTTGGTGCCGACGCCCGAGTCGGGACAAGTGGCTGGGACCTGACGACGCTGAAAGTCCAAGGCGAAGGTCTGACACTTGCGCCTGCGCTCGCCCCAGTGTCGCATGATGATCCAGAGAGTCTCCGCAATTTAGCAAGTAAGCGCTCTCGACCTTTGTATATTGGAGCCGCTCTAGCACTGAACCCACTCGTGTCAGATGATAAATATCGCACGATAGCCCTTGGTCAATTCAATATGATGACTACTGAGAATGATCTCAAACCACAGTTTGTACATCCGTTGCCAAACGTCTATGTCTTCAATGATGCGGATACACTTGTTGATACTGCATTGGCCCATGGCATGGTCATACATGGTCATACGCTCGTGTTTGGCGAAGCCAATGCTCGTTGGATGACTATGTCCCCCAAAGACCAGCGGAAACAAATTATGACCGACCACATTAAGACCGTGATGACTCATTTCAAAGGACGCATAGCCGAGTGGGATGTCGTCAATGAACCGATGTCGGATTATGAGTATGACCGCAATGGCAACCCGACACTTCGTAACCACATCTGGTACCAGGCCATGGGTGAAACCTATATCGATGAAGCCTTCAAGGCTGCCCGTGTTACTGATCCCACTGCGAAGCTATATATCAATGACTATGGCCTTGAGGAAGACGGTGATAGGTGGGATGCATTTGTGCAGTTGCTGGGACGACTGAAGTCTCGAGGTGTACCGATCGATGGCGTTGGATTCCAGGCGCATGTGTATGATCTCGGAACTGACAAAATTGATGGAGGAATACTAAGAAAGCATATCCAACAACTCGAAGCGATGGGGTTGCTGTCGCGAATCTCCGAGCTCGATGTGAGTGGTGTTAAGACATCAATCCAGACCAAGCAATACGTCGATGTTCTGAAGGCATGCCAAGCTGAGCCAACATGTACTTCCTACGGTACATGGGGTGTTACGGATAAATATGGGTCAACGACCGAAATAGATAGCTATCCACCCGAATATGGCGATGATCTTATCTGGGACGACAACTACAAGCCAAAGCCTATCTTCAAAGCACTTCAAGATACGCTGAAGTTATAAATCGTGAAGGACGGTGATGTGCGCACCCAGTGTGTTTAGTCGATCAGCCAGGTCCTCGTAACCTCGGTTGATCGAGTAGACATTACGTAGTGTTGAAGTACCTGGTGCGGCAAGCATGCCGATGAGAATGATAACAGCTGGTCGAAGAGCGGGAGGGCAAACCACTTCTGCGGGTGAGAATTTGGTCGGACCATACACATACAATCGATGTGCGTCAGCGAGTTCTACATTGGCGCCAAGTTTGGTCATCTCAGTGAAATATATAGCTCGATTTTCGAAAGCCCAATCATGGATCAGTGTCCGGCCCTTCGCAGTGGCGGCAACTGGTACAAAAAACGGTAAATTATCAATATTGAGACCTGGAAACGGGCGACCGTAGATTTTCTCCTCGAGCGCTATGAGTCCTTTGTGTTTGAGTGTCGTGATGTCGACGAGTTCGGTGTAACCGTTTTCGGCTTTGTATCGAGGTGATATTTTGTATCGACATCCCATCTTCTCAAGTTTAAGCAGCTCGAGTTCGAGAAACTCTATAGGACATCTCGTGATCGTTATCTGTGAATTTGTTGTTGCGGCTATGCTCAAAAAAAGCATTGATTCGATGGGGTCTTCGGCGGGAGCATAGGTAACGTTCTTTTTGATCGGGCCTTTGATGCCGCGGATGGTTAGTTTGGTAGTCCCGATACCGTCAATTTTCACCCCGAGTTTTCGCAAGAAAAGACACATGTCTTGGACTGCGTAATTGGCACTTGCCATCGAGACGATAGTCGTGCCAGGGAACATTGCGGCCGCCATCAAGACATTTTCTGTGACTGTATCCCCAGACTCATACAGCACGATGCGATCGGGTTGGCGGGGATTGATATGGATGTGGTAGTGACCATTGGTGGCTTTGATCTGGACGCCAAAGTTTTCAAGGGCAAACAAGTGTGGCTGGACTGATCGCGTTCCAAGCTTACAGCCGCCAGCATACGGCAATTTGAAATCAGCGTAACTATGCATCAACGAACCAATCATCATCACGACACTTCGTGTGCGACGGGCAGCATTTTTATCCATTTTTTCGAGTCGTAGTTTGCGATAGCCAGGGTGTTTGATTTCCAGATCATTATTTTTGAGCCACTTGACCTGCATCCCGATACTCGTGAGGACTTCGATGATTCGATACACTTCTTCGATCCTCGGAACTCGCTTGAGTTTGGTCGTGCCGTTGTTGAGTAGGCTTGCGCAGAGCAAGCCAACGGCTGCATTTTTGCTAGTTTTTGTCTCGATAGTCCCGTGTAGTGGTAGGCCGCCTTCGACGCGAAGGTTCATCGTGCCGGTAGAAAGACTCATAATTTGTTTGTTGAGAACATCGGAGACCCGACCGAGCATGTCGATACTCAAATTTTGTTTGCCTTTTTCGATGCGGTTGACTGCAGACTGACTAGTGCCAAGTTTGATCGCAAATTCTGCTTGGGTTAAGCCTTTTTCTTGACGGATTTGATAAATAAGTTGTCCGATTTTTTGGTTTGCATCACTCATGTGTCAAATACTATACATGTGGTGATATATTCGTGCAATTTCTCGGTCTGCTTATCATCTGATCCGGAGAACGCGTCATTGACTGGGTAAATATATGATAGGATTGAATCATGGACGATGAGGAGATACTGAAGTTAATCAAAGCCGAAGAAGAGCGACAGCGCAAGGGTCTCGAACTCATTCCGAGCGAGAACTATGTGAGTCGTGGTGTACTGACAGCGCTTGGGAGCGTGCTGACCAACAAGTACTCAGAGGGCTATCCGGGCAAGCGATACTATGGTGGTCAAGACAATACAGACAAGATCGAAACGATCGCTATCGAACGAGCCAAAAAGCTTTTCCATGCCGATCACGCCAATGTACAGCCGCACAGTGGTGCGCAAGCCAACGAAGCGGTGTACCATGCCTGGCTGCAACCAGGCGATACTGTCCTCGCGATGAATCTTAGCCATGGAGGGCATCTGACCCATGGTCATCCGGTAACCGTTCTTGCGCAGCAATATAATTTTGTGCGCTATGGCATGAAAGATATTGAGACGGGGGAGATTGATTTTGATGAACTCTGCGAACTTGCCAAGAAGCACCGGCCCAAAATCATCTTAGCTGGCTTTAGTGCCTATCCGAGAGAACTGGATTATGCCAAATTTGCATCGATCGGTCAGGAAGTCGGAGCAGTTCTCATGGCAGATATGGCTCACATCGCTGGTCTTATTGCGGGCGGCGTGCTGAAAAACCCATTTGATTTTGGGTTTCACATCATCTCGACGACGACACACAAGACGCTTCGTGGGCCACGTGGGGGCATGATTCTCAGTAAAGGTACGGTCAGTAATCCACTACAAAAACCCGAACAAACTGTCGAGAATCTCCCGACAATTATCGATCGAACCGTATTCCCCGGCGTGCAGGGTGGTCCACACATGCATGTTATCGCCGCCAAGGCCGTGTCATTCTATGAGGCGATGCAGCCTGCGTTCCATGTCTATGCTGAGAATGTCATCAAAAATGCCAAAAAACTGGCCGATGAGCTTATGAAACGTGGTTTCAAGCTTGTCACTAACGGCACTGACAATCATTTGATACTAGTTGACGTCATGACAAGCTTTGGTATTGACGGCAAGGTTGCCGAAGAGACATTGGACCGCATAGGACTGACACTCAACAAAAACGCCATACCCAACGACACCCAACCGCCATTTCGACCCAGTGGCGTTCGTCTCGGTACTCCGGCTCTTACGACCCGTGGACTCCAAGAATCGCATATGGAACAACTCGCCGAATGGATGTCGCTCGCCATCCAGCATCGTACCGATGCAGCACGATTAGACAAACTTAAAGCTGAGGTGAATGAGTTTGCCTCCTCGTTCCCATTGCCGTCCAATGTATAGTGTCAATTTTGCTGATCAAACCGCCACTACTTCCGCTGTCAGGAATTTCCCAGTCGTATTTGCGGTGCTGAGTGATGTGTCGACAGTTGTATGGATAGTGGTTGTTCTGCTGAGTGATAATTTTGAATGGCGCACTAAACCATCACTTGTGGCTTTTGCGATAGTTGTGGTTTTCTGGATCGTCAGTATAGTCGTGTTATTGGTCAAACGCGGCGCGCTTTCACCTCGTCAAAAACGAAACGACATCATCGGCCTCGTAGTCACCGCGGTCTTTATGGCTGTTACGTTTGGTAGCCTGGCCATGCTACACAAACTTGACATCCAAAACCTCAATCAAGAACAGGTCAAGTGTAAAGATAAGATCAACGAAGTTGGCATCACAGTTAGCGAATGTGAATAAAGCCTGCAAAATTTTTGATAGTCAAAGCTGGGACAGCGTATAATAATACGGATATACCTGGAAGGAGACTGCTATGAACCCATTTCGAAAGCTCGGAGAAAATTTACGTGAACTACGCATCAAAGCACAAGAGTCTATAGAAGAAGTTGCCGGTGCTGTAGAGATAGATGTCGCCCGCCTTGAGATGATCGAAGCGGGTAGTTTGCGACCCAGCGAAGATATTGTCGAACTCTTGATATTCCACTTCAAGCTTGATGAAAAAGAAGCCGTCGAGTTGTGGTCGGAAGCTGGATACGCACGTCCAGTGAGTGGTGATGACGAGGAGCCAAATAAGAATATAGTCAACTTATCTGTGCCAGCAGATAGTCGCATACTTTATACCGATATGGTCCATGTGATGAGTAATCAATTTGGGGTCATTCTCAATTTTGTTCAGAGTGTTGGACCTGGTGCGCAACCAATGGTCGTCTCGCGTGTCGGCATGTCCAAAGAACACGCCAAAAGCGTCATCGAAGTCCTCAAACAAGCCCTGGAACCTAGTGATGCGCAGAGTAACAATACCCCCAAACAGCTCCCCGCACCTGATCAAGCCGAAAGCAAAACTGACAAAAAATCTTCCTGACGACCACCCTATCTAATTGATAGTCATCCTCTGGCTACGGAAATCGCGTGTTAACAGGAAGTATCCTCCGACCAAGAGGGAGATCAATAGTAGTACCAGAAAGCCTGCGAGGTGAGGGATAAGTCCCAAGACTAGCAGTACCCAGCACCACACTGTGAAGGTGTTTGTTTTACTAGAGTGTGTGCCGCGTCGCTGCAGTCCGATGTATAGGCTGAACAACGCGATAGTCGTACATGCTATGGAAAGTCTTGGTACAGTTCGGAAAGTTTGTGCGAGTTGTTGTAGACCAAAACTCTGGGAAAGTGACATGAGACCGATAAATATCGCGAACGGCAAGATATAGTGAATAGTCGGTGTTCGTTTGGGAAAAAACTTATTGAGCAATGGGTATACAAAAAGCGGGAAAAGGCTGCTTTGTACACGAATCAGTGTCGTGATGACATGTTCATCTGGTCTGCGGACGTAATCCATGATCTCTCCATGGAAGAAACCCGTGATCAATATGCTGTAGAGAGCGAAGTTGACCAGAACGACGCCAAATGCAGAGAGATGGTGTCTAGCTATCAATCCATCGAGCAGCAGAAAGTATGTGAAATAAAGCGTCGAAAGAATGATAAAGCCCGCGGGCGTAAACAGTCCATTACCGTTGAACGCGCCCACTTCGCCAACGAGAATCAAACACAACAAAGCCCCCATGAAGTTACGAACGGTGAATGCATGCGACATACATACTAGTCTAGTAGATATAGTGAGTCGGTCAAAATAACAGAGGAGATAAGCATTTACAGATGAGAAATATCTGGTAAAATTGCTTTTGTTCATGGGCCTGTAGCTCAGCTGGTTAGAGCGTCTGCCTCTTAAGCAGAATGTCGTGGGTTCAAGTCCCACCAGGCCCTCCAAGAAAAGTACCCTGGCGAAAGCTGGGGTATTTTTCTTGGTTGTTTGTTGGATTTGATCCTCGACATATCGAAAAAATGTCGTGGGTGAGACATGCCTGTGGCATGTCGGAAACGAATCTTCACCTGCAAACTTGTTTGCACGGCAGAAGTTCGGGGGTCGCGGGACGTGTCCAAGTCCCACCAGGCCCTCCAATGAAAGCGCCCAACGAACACTAGGGTGTTTTGGTATGATTCATTTATGGAACTGTCAAAATATCCAGAGCGTCACTATCCAAACACTGGTGTATATGAGCATTACAAAAGCACACCTGAAGACAGAAGGTATTATCAAGTTCTTGGCTTTGCTCGACATACCGAAACGGACGAAATATTAGCAGTGTATGTTCCTTTATACGTAACTCCCGACCATACTGGTCTTAGACTTCAGGTGCGGCCGCTGGATATGTTTATGGAAGATGTTGAGCATAACGGTGAAGTTGTTCCGCGTTTTCGATACATTAGTCCCGAGCTATAGTCCTGCTATAACTCAACATAGACCTCCTATCCAAGTTCACATATACGGTAAATTTGAATTGGAGCGATCAATCCGTCAATTCATAGGGGTGTGACTACAAAGCAAGTGTTCTTACGCAATTATATTGTATGAAGGTGTATGGTGAACGCATGGCATACAAAGACTTACAAAGCAAAGCAGCGCGTTTTTTCAAAGATGATCAAGGCAATATCGTAATCTGGCAAAGACCAAATATACCGCTCACGAGCTGGTTTATCTTCAAAGTCATATCCATGGTCATTCGGGAAGGTAATTTCAAGACCGGATTTGCTTATCTCAGCACGGCATATCTTTTTACGTGGGCATATCTTGAAATTGTCAGTGGTAAGAGTCCTTTTCGTAGAGTTATGGGAGTGATAGTTCTGGTTGTGATCGTACTTTCTTATTTTCGTTAGTAATAACACTAATGCTTATTGTGCGGGCTCCAACTTCGCCGTATGATACCTGTATGAAAAAACAACAAAAAGGTTTCGCGCATCATGCGGTGTTATTGGTGGTAATAGTAGTAGCGGCAGTCGGACTAGTCGGCTGGCGTGTCGTGAGCAAGAATAGGTCGGGTGATCGTACATCGAACAGTGGTTCGAGCGGAAATAAAAAAGGCGGTGTTGATCTTGGTAACTTGAGTTCCACCGACCCCGTCACCAAAGGAAAATCCTTGGCCAACGGCCAATGTACGGGCGAAGGCAGTACGTCGCTCACGCATGCGCCGATGGATGCTAAAGATCTCGAGGTGATCGAGCCATACGGCCTGATGGTTGGTGGCCACGTCACACCGGTAGACCATCAATACTACTGGGGCCTAGGCGAGAATAGTTCACCAGCAGATAAATATCCGGTATATGCAACGGCTGACGGTGTTATCACTGGCGTAGAACTCGACAGTTCCTCGGGTCTCCCGAAGTGGTTTGTAATTCTGAGTCACTCATGCACATTTTTCAGTTGGTACAATCTCATGACGAGTTTGGCGCCAGATATCAAATCGCAACTGCCAGCTGGTTGGGGCCCGAATAGTAATGGGGGAGTCAAGATATCCGTAAAATCCGGGCAAGTGATAGGGTATGTCGGGGGGCAAAGTCTTGATTTTGCGGTGTGGGACACTACAAAGAACTTGACCAAGCTTCTCTATCCTGTAGCCTACAATGTGAGCGAAAGTTGGAAGGTCAATACCGCACTGCCACTTGATTACTTCAGCGAAGCAGTGAGATCACAGGTCTTACCTAAATATATACGTACCGCAGAGCCTCGTGACGGTGAGCTCGCTTATGACGTTTCTGGGCAAGCCGTAGGAACGTGGTTTATGGATGGAACGAATGGTTATGCCGGCAACGGCCAGCCTGGTATGTCTGGTTATTGGAAGGGACATTTGTCGCTTGCTTATGACTTCATAGATACGTCCGCCATGGAAGTGTCGGTAGGAGATTACCAAGGACAGCCGACGCAGTTTGCGGTCAAAGGTGGGACTGATTGGAAGAAGATCACCCCAGACAGTGGTGTGGTCAAAGTCGAGCTGGCGCAGCTTAATCGCGTCACGGGTAGTGGCTCAACCTGGACGGGTAGTTATGCAGCGGGAATCAAAGTGCAGCCTGGCCCGACCCAAGCGACGGCCCTACTACAGATGACTGGCAAGGATGCATTGAAGTTTGAAGTATTCCCTGGCAAAACACCAGCTCAAGTGAGCGGTTTTGATAGTAATGCCAAGACGTACAACCGAGGTCAAGACGCGCATATAATTCCCTCCACAACCGCCAAGTAGGCTATACTTGCCGTATGGCCGATATTGATATATATCTCTCAGGAGTAAAACCAGAATTTCGAGCGGAACTCGAAAAAATACGAAAGCTTGTACATGAAATTGTGCCAGAGGCCGAAGAGTCGATAGGGTACGGCATGCCTGCTTTTAAATATAAAAAGAGGCCTCTTTTGTATTTCGCTGCTTTCAAAGAGCACATGAGTATCTTCCCAACACCCAAGCCGTTGGAGGAATTTCAGGATCGACTGAAAGGATATGTGGTTTCCAAAGGCACAGTCCAGTTTACGCTTGAGCATCCGCTACCAGATCAATTAATTCGGGATATGATTGAGTCACAACGCAAATCTATCGATAACCAAACATGACAGCCAAGTTAGTACATGTACACGATACCATCCAGGCCAACTACACATACCCTTGTCAAGAGCCAATTGGGAAAAACTTCGATCAAGAGTTTATGCCTGAACTAACGCCTCAGGAAATGCTTTCACTTGGGGTCTTTGGTGGATCATATCTCAATGACTGCCAAGACGAATTTCCGCACGAATGGTTTACGCATGCGAAGTTGAGCGATCATGGCCCCGATCCCACATACAATTTTTTCGGCGTAGCAGCGAGTCAGCCCCTGAAGGTATGGCAACAAAAGGGTTGGATCTATGACGAAGACCCGAGAGGTTGGTTTCAGTGGTACAGTCGTTACTATATGGGTCGACGTATACCTGAAGAGGATGCTAGACAGATCAAACGATGGAAAGCGATGAAGCGTCACGTCGCACAGATAGAGAAAAACTGTCGAGCTGGCGACATAGACTGTCATAGGAAGCAGCGCCAGGCGCTTCTTCATTGGGCGTACGACAGCCGGAAAATCTAAGTAGACTTTCGTCGGTATGTTGCAAAGTAATACGTGATCCCGTTTTCGGTGATTGGATCATCTTTGCGAACAAGTTCAAACATATCTTCGTATTCAGGGAAGAATTTCGTGCATTGATAGTCGGCATCAAGGTGTGTGAGGTGGAGTTCATCGGCGAGATCTAGAGTGGATGCGAACAATGCCGCACCACCGCCAACCCAAATATCTTCTGTTGTTTGCATGAGGTATGCGCGTGCGTCGGTCACTTTTTCAAATCCTGGTCGCAATACTTCATCGCTGGTTGTGGCGACAAGATTTCTTCGATCAGGAAGTGGTTGCTGCTGCTCTTGATACCAGCCGTATCCCATCATGACGATTCCGCCCAGGGTTTCAGATCGAAAATGCGCCACATCTGTCGGGATCTTGCCTTGCCAGGGGATGCCATGATCGTTAGCAATTCCGCGTTTGTTATCGAGCGCAGCGATAAATCGAATCATACAAGTATTGTACACCTGTACTAATCAATCTACCCCTGTTATAATGTGCCAGATGCGCACCCGTAGCTCAGCGGATAGAGCACTTGGCTTCGGACCAAGGGGTCGGCGGTTCAAATCCGTCCGGGTGTACCATTTATTATGAAACTACTAAACGGTTCCGAATTAGCTGGATTTATCAAAGAAAGGCAAGCGCACCAAGTACGTGCGCTTCGTCAGTCTTTGGGCGTACAACCAAAACTTGCAGTTATCGTCACCATCGACCATCCGGTTATCAATACCTATATACGTGTTAAGCAGCGTTATGGTGAAGATCTTGGCGTGGAAGTGGAAGTTCATCGAGTGAAGCAAGCAGATGTGCCTGCTTTGATCGATGCATTAAATCAAGACCGGTCAGTGCATGGCATCATCGTTCAGTTGCCGCTCGAGGATCCCGCTGAAACCGATCAAATCGTTGATAGTGTCATTCCTCAGAAAGATGTGGATGCTCTGGGCAAAGACGCTATCTACGATCCTGCGACTCCGATGGCGATCATGTGGCTACTTGCCGGGTACAATATCGACCTTCGTGGCAAAAAAGTTCTCCTTATCGGTCGGGGCAAGCTCGTCGGGGCGCCACTTGAGAAGATTCTCACGACGACCGGCATCGATGTCTCTTCCGTGGACCGTGATACGTCAGATCTGGAATCAAGAGTGAGTGAGGCAGATGTCATCATCACTGCGACTGGCAGTCCAAGTATTCTTTTCCCAGATATGATCAAGCAAGGGGCAGTGGTCGTGGATGCAGGCGTCGCGTCAGAAGAGGGTCGTACGGTAGGGGATTTGGCGCAGGAAGTGTATGGACGTGACGATCTCACAGTAACGCCACAAAAAGGTGGCGTGGGGCCACTGACTGTCTGTGCGTTGTTTGAGAATGTTATCCGAGCTGCTCGAGAAAGTCGAGAAAGTTCGCAAGCTTAGGCTGTTATTGCTATACCAAGAGTTTGTTTGACCTGTTCGGCAACTTGTCTGGGAGTCATTTCTGCTTTGACGATGAGTGCCGAATAGCCGAGGTCTTTGATGTCGTTGGTCGCCTCTTCTGCACCCATATTCGTTAGCACGATGACTTTTAGGTCTTTGCCCCAGGGTGTCTTACGAAGCTCTCTCAGCATGTCTGCACCCCCCATCACTGGCATCATAAGATCGAGAAGGACGATATCAGGTTTGAGTTTTTCGATGAGCTCAAGTCCGAGTTTGCCGTTGCCTGCTGTACCGACCTCAAATCCTTCGGCCTCAAACTTCAATCGGTACATTTGTACGATGGCTAAATCATCTTCGATGATCGCAACCTTAGGCATGGTCGGTAAATCCTTTTTGGTAAATTGCCTGCATTATTCCTTCAGCATCTTTATTATCTAGGTTTTCTTGGAAAAAACAAAGGTTTAGCTTGGTTCGAAGGCCTCGTCGTTTTGTATATTCAACTTTTACCAGAATCACATTATGTTTTGGTGCCTCTGAGCGTATGTGGGCTATGCCTGGATAGACATGAGACTGCTCTGATTCGGATACCCTCTTGCCTTCAGGAAAAATCAGAACACCATGGCCTTCGTTCAGAATTTTGAGAGCTCCTTCTACGCCTATATAAGTATGTCCTTTGGTTGTTTTTGCTGGAAAGCAACCCATACTCCACAAATATAAATGTAGAGCTTTGTTGTAGTAGTATCCGCTAGCTGTCATGGCTCTCATAAGATGTGAAGATTGTAAAACCTTTCTCGGCATGTAGGCGGCTATGACAAAAGGGTCGAGTATACGTTTGTGGTTCGACACTAAGATTGTAGGGTAATCAGTCGAGATCGCAGTTTCATCAACGACGGTTATGTTGTACAGAATTCGAGTGACCAACCTCATGAAAAAACGAGTCAATCTCTGGACAAAGAGCATTATTGTATTTCGCAATTTGAACCTCTTATATTATGCTTACGTATAGTACAAATATAATCAGACAAAAACCATATGCTCAAGTCAATTCTGAAACGCAGAATCGGCCATCCTCGAATAAGCCCTAGTAACGGTATGAAAGATCTTGCACCTGAAATCTACAGACAGCGCCTTGTGATAGAGGGCACTGTTAAAAACATCATAAGTAGCGACGATGTCAAAGACTATCTTAACGCGTTATCGGACAGGATAGGCATGAAAACAGTACTGCCCGCAATTACTCATCGTTCAGACACCTACGGAGAGGCTGGCTGGATCCATTGGGAGACCTCGGGAGCACACTTTTACGCCTGGGATAGGCCAAGACTATTTTTCAGCGTGGACATATATACATGCAAAGCGTTTGAGGTAGAGGCGGCAGTAGACTTCACAAGAAACTTCTTCAAACCAACTGCCATAGAGTTCAAAAGCTTCTAAGTACTATGAGTAACTCGAAGCAAAAAACTGTCGACCGGTATAAACTCGACAGTGCTTCGACCGAACTTTGGTGTCGATTGCTTGTCCAGAGTCGTAACAAAAGTCAGCAGAGAAAAACCTATGGAGTTTTTGTCTTAAAGGGCAAAGATGCTATTTCAAATGTAGCTCGGTCGCTCGAGGTGCAAGTATTCAACGAGTTCTTCGGAAATGATGAAGTGGTCTTTGCGAAAGAGTACGGGAGTTATGATAAGCACAGTGAATTTATACTTGTCGTGGATCAGAAGCGACTTATTCCTGTCGGAGTTGCTCGTTTGATAAGACATAGTGAGAAAGGTCTCAAAACTATCAATGATGTCACTCATGAGCTAGGTCCTTGGAAGACATCGCTTAAGAAAATTATGAAGACACACAAACTTGCTCTCTACAACACCATCGATATCGCGACAATTGCAGTGAAACGCAGGTACAAAAACAAACGCTCAAGAAGGATCGTTCGATCTCTGCTATTTCACGCGATATACCAACACGCAGTTGATGCGAAGGCAACTCATTGGGTAGCGTTGTTGGATGATATGCATGTCAGAACCTTCAAAGCACTCGGTATTCCAATAGTCAATTTAGCGGATACCGAAAGTCGGCCGTATCTTGGATCGAGCTCCACGTCACCCATCTTGGTAGAAGTTAACATGGTTAGTCCGAGTATCAAGACCAAGAGTCGTTTCAATCACCTGCTATTGATCAGAGGCAGAGTACTGCGGAGCCTTGCTAGTTTTTAAGCATAAACATCGTTACAATAGTGTTGATTCATGAGAGCGGATTTTCTTTTTATGGCCGCAACGGTGATTGCGAATCTCGGTTTGGGATTCTTCGTTATTGCTCAAAAACCACGAACGAAGCAAAATTTTCTATTTGCTCTCATCTCAGTCTCGATAACTTCATGGATTGCGAGTAGCTACTTTACTGATCATGCCGCGACACTGCATAGCAAACTTTGGTTTGCGTACTTTGCATTTGGATTTGCTTATCTGAGCATTACTTCTCTTTATTGGTTTTCGTACATCTTTAAGAACAAACACACGAATCCAGATATACAGATCGGTACACTTCGTATTGTAGTAGGGGTAGTAGGAACAATTTTGGCTACTACACCGCTCGTTGTGGCCTCAGTACATCCTCGAGATGGGTATACGAATATATCGCCAGGTTTATTGTTTATACCGTATCTCGTAGCACTCGCAACTGTTTTTGTACTATTTGCCAAAAACCTTCTCCTAGCTGCTCGAAAATCAGCCAATCCCAAGACTAAATACCAAGCGAGGATTATGGTTGCAGGCTCGACAATCAGTTTTATATTGATTCTTGCAACTAACGCAATCGTACCCGCGATCGTAGGGTCGTGGGCCTTAGCGAGCTGGGGCCCGCCGATGACCGTATTTATCGTGGCATCTATTGCCTATTCGATAATTCGCCACCAGCTGTTCGATATCAAATCTGCAGCGACGAGGGCGGTTGCGTATCTATTGTCTGTCGGCGTGCTGATTGTCTTCTTTGTCGCATTTATGTATGTAGCAACGAGTTTGATTTTCAAGGATCTTAGCTTTACTAAGACTCAATCTCTCTTCTTGATTGGTGCTATGGTGTTTACGGCACTGATATTTGACACCCTTAAACACTTCTTCGATCATCTGACGGCGAATATATTCTTCAAACGACCGTATGAGTCAGAGGAAGTTATTAGTAATTTAAACCGAGCACTTATTGAGGAAATCGAACCGAGTCGGGTCTTGCCAGAGATTTCAAAAGAATTAACTACAGGCATGAAGTTGGACTTCGTAGTCTTTGCTATCAAAGGAAAAGAAAACCTTCGACTGTACAGTTCTGAAAGCCCGACATTCTCCAATGTCGACATTCAGTTTCTCGAAACGTATGAGCAGGATCAAATAATTACATACGACTTATTCGAGACAGATCGTAAGCTTTATGAGCAACTGAATAGTCATAATATCGCCGTCATACGGCGGCTTCAAACGAGTACAGATAAGATCGGGTGGTTGATCTTTGGAGACAAAAAGAATGGAGAACTTTTTACGCGTGGTGATGTTGAGGTGACGTCGATTGTAGCATCAGAATGTGCGATCGCCATCGAGAACTCGCTACGGTTCGAGGAAATAGAGCAGTTCAATGTCACTCTTCAAGATAAAGTAAATACTGCCACTGCTGAGCTGCGTGAAACCAATGAGAAGCTCAA
>CAZWNK010000005.1:0-25890 GCA_964635445.1 uncultured Candidatus Saccharibacteria bacterium
TTTCCCGCTTAAACATATCTATGAGACTTAGGAGCACTTTGGGAGATATTCCGAGAGTATAGAAGGCTGCGAAAAGCATGACAGCAAACAACATTGCGATCGCAAGCGGTTTAGAAAGAAGGCTAATGATCGCAGTGCCGATGAAGCCGCCGATAGCTCCGCCCTTGTCCCCCGTCCACACTTCAGAAGCAGTATCTTTCGTCGCGGTCGTCAAGAAAACAATCCCCGACCCCGCCGATAACATCGCGACCGAACTCAGGATGCGCGTAAATGGCAATTTGTGGTTTTCATCACGGAATTTATAAAAACCTAACCAGATAAGCGCGAAGGGTGCTAGATATGCGGCGCGACCGAATACCGCATAAGCGCCCTTGAAGAGATTTATTGGCAACGGGCCACCCGTACTAAACCCACCGACGAGCATGAAACCGCCGAGAAACATCACAATCGCAGCTATCGAGAGCTGCACGAACGGTGACGACTCTTTGACTGGAGCACTACCCTTTTTCTTCTTTTTCTTGGCCATATCTGCTGGTAAGTATAGCACTGGGCTATACGTTTACAGTTACCTAATAAACACAACCACTATAACGTAATGTTGTAACTTTGTCAATAAGTTACACGACTTTGGTTTCTTCTTTTCTAAGCGCCTCAAGTAGAGGTTCGTGTATTAATCCGTTGGAGACGACGAGTCCATTAATTTCACCATCAAGTCTTCCCGGATCACGTCCGTATAAGTCTGTAACTTTACCACCAGCACCTTCAACAATAAGCTTAACAGCTGCAGCTTCATACGGAGTTTTGACACCTATGAAAGCGCCCTCAACTTTTCCACTCGCTACCATAACACAACCAAACGCAAGTGAGCGTGTATTCAGAATTTTAACTCCCTGAACTTCTAGGCGATCATAGACAACACCGTTTGTCGCTACCGTTTCCGGCATCCGACTTCCTAGAAACACATAACTACCCTTGAGTGTACTTTTATCCGATACACGGATCTGCTCGCCATTACGTGTAGCCAATTCACCTTTTCGTGCCGCGAAGAGTTCCTCGGTTACAGGATTGTACACAAAGCCGAAAAGCGGATTTCCCTCAGGATCGGTGCGGCTCAAGCAACAAGTTGCTGTCGGGACAATCCCTAAGGATTGCGTACCGTCAACGGGGTCTACTACCCAAGTATAACCACTTGTACCGTCTATACTTTGTTCTTCCCCGTTCACTGTATCCTCAGGATATCCAGCGTGAATACCATCAGCAAACTCCTGATTACTTGTGGTGTCGACAGTCGTCACAGGAGTATTATCTGACTTCCAAGTGGTTTCGTAGTCACGTGCCAAATTATCACGAACATTTGCACCGACACGCCGTATCAAATCTTTTGCAAATTCAAATCCATCAGGGTCGTTCATTCGCTCTCCCGGAGCAACATCTTGAGTTTCGTCTGGCATAGTCAACCTACTTTCTATCTATGACAAATACTAGTCTTCTTTGGCCTCTGTGCCAAGTAATCTGGCTCGCATCTCCGCGAATCGCTTCTGCTGTTCGGTAGCGATTTCTTCTGGGGATTGTTGGGAGCTGGTTTGACCGCTATTTCCAGGCTTGTCTTGGCGAGTACCGATGACATTCACCACAGGGATCACGATTGGTGAGCGTTGGGTTTGCTCATAGAGGAAGTATGTGACGTGTTCTCGAAGCTCAGTCTTGAATCGCTCGAGATCGACACGCTTGTAGCGCTGGGCGACAACACGGCGAAGTTCGACACGGAAGTTATTCATCAACTCCTCACTATCGCGCATGTAGATAAACCCACGCGAGATGATATCAGGACTGGTCATGAGTTGACCGGTGCGTTTATCGATCGTGAGGACGACCGCGACAACACCCTGTTCGCTGAGCATCAGGCGGTCTTTGACGACGATATTACTGATGAGCGAACCGTTTTGATCGACGAGCATCGAGCCGTGTGGCACTTGACCTGCCGGCTCCCAGCCTTCTGGCGATACGAGAATTGAGTCTCCGTTCTTTAACAACATGACATTTTCTCGTTTTACGCCCGCTGCAACCGCGACATCAGCATGGTATTTTCGTCTCAACATACCGGCGTGATTTGGAAGAACAAATTTCGGTCGTGTTAACTCAATCATTTCTCGCATTTCGTCACGCCGTCCGTGCCCTGAAACGTGCAGTGGACCGCATCCATCAACCTCATATGTCACATGGCGGAATAGATGGCAACCCTGCTCGGCAAGATTGTTGCTAATCTGATCGTAGCGGACTTCATTACCGGGAATTGGCGACGAACTAACGACAACCGTATCACCTTCCTTGAGCTTGATGAATTTGTGATCACCTTCACTCATACGCTGCAAAGCCGACCCTGGTTCACCCTGACCACCGGTGCACATCACGAGCACCTGATCATCGGGCAGTGAGTTGACATCCTTCATGGCGATGAATGTGCCCTTAGGCACTTTGAGGAGACCCTGACGGACAGCAATCTCGGCATAAGCCATCATGCTTCGGCCGTCGAGCGCAGCTTTGCGACCCGCTTCGACGGCAGCATTCACGACCATCTGGATACGGTTCATATTGCTCGAGAAGACAGAGACGAAAATTCGCCCTGACGCTTTGCCGATAATGTCATGGAAACTCTGCTGCAAGGTGTGCTCAGTTGGCGTACGGCCTTCTTCATTAGAGTACGTACTTTCAGTGACCAGGAGCATGAGCCCCTCATCGCCAATTTTACGGAGACGCTCGATATCACTGGGCAGATGATCGAGTGGTTCTGGATCGAGACGAAAGTCTCCCGTACAAAGAATTCGACCAACTGGAGTATCGACGATCAGTGAGCTTGCTTCAGGGATAGAGTGCGTGATACGAAGGAACTCAATCGTAAAATCACCGACGATCAGACGCTCATGGGCGTCCATATTCATGACGACGGTCTGGAGTTTGAAACTTGGGTCAAGGGGTGGATCAACGTCTTCAAACGTCTTCTCGACGACACCGATCGTGAAACGTGATCCAAAGATCGGCGCTGGGTATTTGGGCACGATGAATTTGAGTCCACCGATGTGGTCCAAGTGTCCGTGCGTAATGGCATAACCCTTGATCTTGTGTTTGATAGTCTCGAGATATGCCGGATCAACGATCTCGTAATTGACCCCGGGCAGTTCGATGCCAAGGTGTAATCCGCAATCGACTACTAAAGCAGTCGTCTGATTCTCGATGATCATCATGTTTTTTTCACCGACGTCTTCAAGACCACCCAAGATTGTGATCTTCAGTTTTGACGGATCTTCTTTGATAACATTGGCCCGGCCGCGATTTTCTGGATCGAGCTGCTTCTGTGAAGCATCGAGATACTGATTGGCGACTTTACTCGCTGATTCTGAAATGCGACGACTCGCGCGAATGGCAGCACCGCGGGTGGCACCGTTCTGCCCAAAGCCTTTTTTGCCTTGGTTTTGACCTGTTTGGGTATCTCGTTTATTGTTTCTCGGTTGAAATCGTTGTTGATTTCCAGATTTTTGGTTTTTATTCTGACTTCTGAAATCAGGCTTCTGACTTCTATTTTGTTGGTTTGGATTCATAGATTCCTTTTTGGATTAATTACTATTTAGTTGTCGAATTGTGATTGTGATGGATCGTCCGAGATTTTCTTGAGAATGACAGGAATACGGGCGAAATCATCGATCAATGTTTGACGCATACCACCGTTATACAGGGCCGCAGCCGGGTGAAATAGTGGCAGGATGATGATCTTGTGATCGCCAAACGGTATTCTCTTGGGCTGTCCATGCACCTGACTAATCTTGGCGTTCGGCAAGAAATACTCCATGCTGTGGCGTCCAAGCGTTATAACGATTGCCGGATCGATCACTTTCAACTGACCGAGGAGATACGGCCAAAAGGCTTCTTTCTCTTCTGGCAACGGGTCTCGATTATTTGGCGGTCGATATTTCACAATGTTGGTGATGTAGATATCTTCTCGCTTCATGTCGATAGAGCTCAGCATCTCGTTCAAAAATTTGCCTGCTGCACCGACAAACGGGAGTCCTTGCTCGTCTTCGTTTTTACCAGGTGCTTCCCCGATAAAAACAATCTGAGAATCAGGACTACCATCACCAAATACAAGTTGCGTGGCCGTTTTGGCCAAATCTGGGCAGACATGTTTTTCGATTATGTCTGCCTTGATCTGTTCAAGTCGCCGTATTTTTTCGGCAGTTGTCACGTGTTCGTTTGCCCCCTATTTAGACTGCTTGACCCCACGCATGCTGAGGTTGTATCGGCCGCGGTCATCGATAGCGACAAGTTTCACATTGACCACATCACCTTCCGACACGACATCACTCGGCTTTTCGACTCGTTCTTCTTTCATTTCACTGACGTGCACCAGACCTTCGTGACCTGGCATGAATTCGACGAATGCCCCAAAATCGAGGACGCTCACTACCCGAGCATTTTCATATACTTTACCAACTTCAGGCGTTGCAGTCAAGTCCTGGATCCATTTGATCGCTTTGTCGATAGCAGCTTTGTTGGCTGCCGCTACCATGACGATACCTCCGTCTCGGATATCTATCTCTGCACCGGTCTCTTCGATAATCTTGTTGATCGTCTCTCCGCCCTTACCGATAACATCCCTGGTTTTTTCGGGATTGATGGTGATCGTCTCTATCCGAGGAGCATAGGGACTTAGTTCTTTGCTTGGCTCAGGAATAACTTCTAGCATATGTTCGAGGATATGGGCTCGGCCCTTTTTGGCTTGCTCAAGAGCTTTTTCCATGATGTCGAGCGATATACCTTTGACTTTGATGTCCATCTGCAAAGCGGTGATACCATTTGTTGTGCCAGCTACTTTGAAATCCATATCACCCGCAAAATCCTCTGCGCCCTGAATATCAGAGAGAATGACAACCTTTTTGTCGCCATCCGTGACAAGACCCATAGCAATACCTGATACAGGACTTTTCAGCGGTACGCCAGCATGCATGAGACTGAGGACACTAGAGCACGTTGCGGCCATCGAGGTGGAGCCGTTGGAGCTCATAATCTCGGTAACAGTACGGATAGCGTATGGAAATGTCTCCTCGTCGGGAATAACAGCCGCGACAGCACGTTCGGCAAGGGCGCTGTGGCCGATTTCTCGACGTCCCGGCGAGCCGATTCGTTTAATTTCACCTGAAGCATACCCAGGCATGTTGTAGTGGTGCATGTACCGCTTCTCGCCGCTGCCTTCCATCGTATCGAGCATCTGACTATAGCTCAGAGGTGCGAGGGTCGTGACATTGAGGGCTTGCGTGCTACCACGAGTAAAGATCGCCGAGCCGTGTGCGCGAGGCAGAACGCCAACTTCCGAGCTTAGCGTTCGGATTTCCTCGGGTTTGCGTCCATCGGGACGAACACCGTCATCCAAAATAGCTCGCCGTACTTCTTTTTTGACAAGTTGTTCGAATGCTTCTTTGTATGCGTCTTTGTCAAACTCGCCGTCACCCACTTCAGTCTGGAAGTGCTCGACTACTTCAGTCTTGAGGGCATGGATTTTCTGATGGCGCTCCTCTTGATTGCCCGTTAACGTGCGTACGCGATCACCAACGAACGTTTCGATCGCTTCAAAAATCTGTGGATCAGGAAGTTGGAGTTCGTATTCTTTTGCTTCAACGCCAACTTTTTTGGCGAGCTCTTCTTGTAGTTGGATGACAGGCTGATACGCTTCATGTGCCACCTTGAGCGCTTCTACCATTTCAGCTTCAGATATTTCTTGTGCGCCCGCTTCAACCATCATGATGGCATCTTTGGTGCCAGCGACGACGAGATCAAGTGTACTGCGCTCTAAGTCAGAGGTGTTTGGATATGCGACAAGTTTGCCATCGATGCTAGCCACCCGGACACCGCCTATCGGCCCATCAAATGGAGCGCCAGTAAGTCGCAATGCCGCCGAGACAGCGATCATAGCAATGATGTCAGGACGAACCTCAGAATCAAGCGATAACACGAGCGCCGCCGCTTGAGCTTCGTTGTGATATCCCTTGGGAAACAGTGGTCGGATCGGGCGGTCGATCAGTCGACCGGCTAAGATTGCGTCCTCGCTTGGTTTACCTTCGCGTTTGATATAACGACTGCCAGAGATCTTACCTGCAGCGTAAAATCGTTCTTCGTACTCGATGGTCAGCGGGAAGAAATCAACACCCGGCGCTGGCTCGTCGGCGACCATCACGATACCTTGCACGACTGTATCGCCACAGCGGACTGTAACGCTGGCGCTGGCTTGAAATGCGAGTCTGTTTGTTTCGAGTGTTATTGGTCGTCCGGCAAATTCGCCACTGACTGAAATGATTTTTTTACCAAATGGGTGAATCGTTTGTCCCATTCAAGTTCCTTTCCCCGCGATAAGAGTAATTCGTAGCAAAGTTGTGGTTATACGCACTGGTATAACAACTGCTCTACTACGCATACCCGCGTCAGCAAGGTCTTATGTTTATGAACGCGATCTACTCGCTGATCTGAGGCAGATTGCATCTACCCCATGTCAAGGAGTCGAACTACCGTCGAAGTCCAAGCTTGGCGATCAACTCAAGATACGCTTCGCCATCAGTGTCTCGAAGGTATTTGAGGATTTTTTTGCGCTTCCCTACCATTTGAAGTAAACCACGACGCGAGTGGTTATCTTTGGGATGAGTCTTCAAATGATCCGTGAGCTCTTGGATCCGTGTGGTAAGCATAGCGACCTGAATCTGGGGTGAGCCAGTATCGGTTGCATGCGTGCGGTGTTCTGACACCACGCTTTTCTTTGTCTCTGCTGTAATCATCGCGAATATCCTATCATATCGAACACCTTACGACAAGTGTTAGATAGATTGACAAGATCTCGAAATAGTTTCATATGATAGATCTTCCATTGATACTGCATCCTCGATAGCAAAATTACCTACCTTCGTGCGACGCAACTGCGACATATACGCACCTGTTCCGAGTAGCTGTCCAATATCGCGAACCAGGGAACGAATATACGTCCCACTCGAGACAGATACTGTGCACGTGACCGAAGGATAGGTGTACGTAAGGCGCTCGATACCATAGACTGTCACCTCCCTACTTTTAAGCGTCACGGATTCACCTTTGCGCGCCAACTTGTAGGCGCGTTGGCCATCCACCTTGATAGCACTGTATACCGGCGGGACTTGTTGTATTGTTCCGACAAATGACTGAAGAGCGTGCACGACAGCCTCCTGAGAAGGTTTGTCAGATGAGACAATCGTTCTCTCGCCTTCTGCGTCGTCGGTCGTGCTTGTTGTGCCGAGTACGAATTCTACTTCGTACACTTTGTCGAGTTTTGAGAATTCATTCGCCCGTTTGCAGTACGATCCCAGAACAAGAACCATCAAACCACTAGCCAACGGATCAAGTGTGCCTGTATGACCAACCTTTGGCATCTTGATACCAGTCGCAGATTTGAGTATCCCGCGGGTTTTTGACACAACTCCGAACGATGATGGGCCGACTGGCTTATCAACAAGCAACAAGCCATCGAGCATAGGCAGATTCGTCATGGAGCTCAACTATATCACAACGGGATTGGCGGTGGAGCGTCAGGAGGGGGAGCCAGGGTTGGCGACGGGACTTCGTTTTCTTTTTTCACATCAGGCGGTGGCGACATAGGAGTCGGTATTTTAAATGTTGCATTGGGCGGTGCAGCAGTTGTATTGGCATCAACGTCATTGACGGGTTCTTGTTCTTGCTGCATCTCAGGCATAGGCATCGGCGTTGGTGATGGCGTGGCAGGCGCTGGAAGCGGTGTCTCTTCATATGCATGAGGTTCCGGCACAATTCCCTCTTCTTTGGGCGCTGGCGTTGGTGAAGGGGCCGGTGCCGTCGAGATTGATGACGAGGAGTCTGTCGGCTCTTCTATGGCATGTTGTACGGCTTCGCGCGCTCGAGCGATAGCAACATTGGGGTCACCCGGTTCCGCAGTTTCGGCATCCTCCGACAGAGACTCGATATGTCGTTGATTGTGGGAAAGGATCTTATTGTCATCAGCTTGCGCTTCAGAGACTGTCTGACTGAATGGACTGACTGGTGAGTCGCTAGACTGTGGCGCCGCTTCTTCGCTCATATAATGACGAGGTTGTAAACCACCCTGCACACCATGAACCGAAGGCGGCTGGATAGAAAGACTGGCCGGATTGATCGTCTTTGTCTGGAACTGCGGCGAAGCACCAGCGGGGACAGACGGGAAAGTTTGCGTGATATCTGGCGCCACAACTGGAGTAGGCATCGATTGAAACCGAGGCGCAACTGGTTGCGTCGGTATGCCCTGTGGAGCGGGTTGTGGCGCAGGAGGCGCATATGACTGTTGCGGAGTTGCAGGAGGCGGGAGTGGTGCGTCTTCAGAAGCTTCGGCTTTTGCCTGAGATGTCCAGCTATCTATCGCCGGCGAAGAAACTGGTGGTTGCGCTGATGCGGGCGGCGTGGACGTTGGTGACGGCATAGGAATCGCGACAGGAGTTTGTGGAGCAGGTGTTGACTGTGGCGACTGAGCAGCAGTTGGCGCATGCATCACATCCATCTCATTGGCAGGTGGCGTTTGTGTCGGAGTGATGGGTGTGTCGTGTGGAATCTCAGCAGGTTGATTGTCGAGAGGCTTCACTCCTTGCAGGCTATTGGCAATCAGTTGTTGATTTGCCCCTGCAGCCATGAGCTGTGCACTCATCGTCATAACTTTTGGCGTTGTCTTAGGATTGCTGAAGCGCTGCGTCTCGGCCACAATCCCAGTCAACAGTGCAGTAGCTACCTGTGTATCGACAAGACCCGTCTGAAGTGCCTCACTCATACTCATCAGCATTTCACACAGACTACTCGCCGCCGGCTCGTTCCAGTTGAGTGAACCAAGATTCCCGGGGACGGCTCCAGTATTGATCGATATGATGGTGGCGTCATGTAAGATTCGTCCATGAGCAGCAACTGCAGCATCCAGATCATTCCGCTGTTCTACTCCGAGCGCAACAACAACTTCGACGTTTACCTCCCCTTGCGAGAACTGCAGATCATGTTCGTCGATCTTGGTGTGGTATGGCGTGATAAATATTCTGACTATCTCACCTTCATCTTTGTAACGAAGTTTCGATGCTTTATTGCGATCGAGGGAAATGATGAAATCTCGCAGAAGGTCAAGGTTGTTTTCGATAGTTTTCTCTGGTTCGAGAAACTTGATGGCTTCAGGGATCTTGCCGCTAAACAGCGCCGTCGCATGCTTGTTCATGTTGTTAAGCATCAGTGTCAACGCGATAGTTGCAGCGAGCTGATCAACACTTGGGTTGGCGCTAACAGTAACGAGAATATTTGTAACGCCTTTCAGGCGCTCAACGATCTGTTGCTTTGGATTGGGTGGTAGTGTGGGAGCTGCTGGATCCATGTTTTTTTGGCTTTTTATCTAGAAAAACGTTACACCTACACTACCATATAAGCATAATTAGTTCTAGTATCTGTTTTGACATCTTACAACAGATACGGTATAGTACCTGCCTGAATTAGTATCAGTATAAGAAGGAAACCTGAATGCCAATTATCAAATCAGCAAAAAAGCGAACTCGTCAGGCTGCGAAGCACTATGCTCGCAATGTCCAGACCAAGAAGTCGCTCCGCAGCGCCCTCAAAGCATTTGACGCCGCAGTCAAATCCGGGTCAGGCGATAAAGTCATCGAGGCACAACGCATCGCACAAAGCAGCATCGATACCGCTGTCAAGAAAAACTTGATGCATGCCAATAAAGCTGCCCGTCTCGTTGCCCAGATGAATACCAAGGCAAAGACCGTCAGCTCCAAACCGACAAAGGCTCCTGCAGCTGCAAAGAGCACAACAACGAAAAAACCTGCAGCCAAGAAGCCTGCGGCCAAAAAAACTACGTCAAAGAGTTCGAAATAGTCAAAAGCAACGATCGTACCGCCTGATCTGGGTCGATCGGTTCTGATTTCAGCCGCATATCAAGTGTGGCTGTTTTCATGACGAGTTCTTTTATGGCCTTCATGCTGATTCGTCGTGTTATATCCAAGGTTTTCCGTACGACGTACGGTGAGAGACCCGCTTCTTTGGCTATCGTATCAGCCGAACGCTGCCCTGCCGCTTTCACAACTAGGACGCTGTGCATCTGCCAGCTGATCATGGCCAAAATTTTTTGCGGCTCCTCGCCCTGAGCACGAATTTCCTCGTAGCGCTTCATACCAGTGCGACTATCTCCTCGAAAGATGGTGTCTAACATATCAAAAATCGAACTTTGTGGGCTTGGCTCTACAAGCCGTTCAATCGATGCTTGAGTGATGACCGGATTATAGATGAGTAACTTCTCTAGCTCTTGTACTAACATGAGATGTTTTGGCCCCACGCGTTCCACGAGGAACTGTGCATCAGTGCGCTTTATCGTGCCGCCCCGGGACACTACATCCTCTACGATCCACCCCACCAAACCCCGCTCATCGAGCTCGGCATATTCATGACAATCAGTGAGTTTTTTCAGCTGCTTGTAATAGCTAAGTCGCTTATCAATCTTGGATTCGTATAAGATCAGTTCTGTCGACTCGGGTGTGCCAGCAACAATTTGTTCGATTTTTTCGGTTAATAATTTCTGGGCGCCGAGGTCACGTATCACGACAAGTTTGGATGAAGCCAAGAACGGGAGACTTTGGATCGCTTCCATTAGTCGATCGTAGGTCAGCCCTTCTCCATCGAGTCGTTCATACGCAAGATCGCCGTGCATCGTCACAAAAGATTGGACGCGGTCTCGAAGATCGCGGGACATAAGAAACTGATTGGTGCCGACAATAGAGACGATCATATCTTTTGGCACCGCGGACAAATGTGCGTCCCGCGCCCTGCTACTCTTAGTTTCTCAATTGTAGTACCGCATCGAGGACACGCCTGACCTTCCCGACGAAATACCCGAGCAAAGCTCATGTAGCTCCCTCGCTTCCCTTCGGCATCAACGTAGTTCCGATTGGTGCTCCCACCTTTTTCGATACTTAAGCGCAACACATACTGAAGCTCGTGAAATAGTCTGGTGAGTTTTGTGATTGAGAGTGTCTCAACTCTGGTCGAAGGATGAATTCTGGCACCCCACAAACTTTCGTCGGCATAAATATTGCCAATACCGGCGATAACCGTTTGATCAAGAAGCACAGCTTTGATCGAACTTTTCTTGCGTCGTTGCAGCCGACCGATAAACTGCTCAGTGGTAAAATCATCACTCAGTGGCTCAGGACCCACCTTCTTGAAAAAATCAATATTTTCCACCTCTGGCGTAGGCACAAGCCGCATCCATCCAAACTTACGTTGGTCGTTGAAATACAAACGCGATCCATCAGTAAACTCTATAGTCACTCTGGTTGATTTATCTGGCAGTTGTCCGACAAGACTATGATTCGGATGCCCCGCTCCAAAACGTTCAGACGTATCAACATAGACAAGTTGTCCGGTCATTTTGAGATGCGTGACAAGCGTGTAGTTGGTATCAAGCCTGATGAGCAGCACTTTAGCACGCCGCTCAACGCTCGTGATTGCGGCACCAGGAATAAACGCACGAACATCACTTTCAGCATTCGGAAAGCTTTTTGCAGTGTCGTGAGAGATGCTAACGATATTTTTGCCCACCACAAGACGCTGCAAACCTATGCGAACTGTTTCTACCTCGGGTAATTCTGGCATCGATCCATTATGCCAATATATGTGCCAAATCTGCAATGCACTGGTCAAAATTGTGAAATAGGAGTGTGGCGAGTCCTGCTTGGCGTGCACCATCGAGATTTTCTGGTCGATCATCGATCATGAGCGCGGTATGAGCTTCGACGCCAAGTCGTCGCACGGTAGTCGTGAAAATCTCCGGATTGGGTTTTATAAGCCCGATCTCAAATGACAGGACGACATCGTCAAATATCTGGAGTAGATGCTGTTCATCGATATATCTCTCGATGCCCTCTTTGCCAGTGTTGGTCAACAGACCAACTTTGAAGCCGCGCTGTCGCAAAGAATGCACAAGCTCGACAAGCCGTGTATCCAGATGTTTGTGCGAGCGAAAATAATCCATAATTTCTTCGTGACTCAAACCTAGCTTGATACGAAAACTGTCGACCATGTAATTGTAGTCGACCACGCCATAGTCGTACTGTTTCATGATGTCCCGAAGCTCATCCGCCAATTGTGGGTTTACTTTCTCGGCTCGCTCGATCAGTAGTCGATCGCTGTCGATGACAAACAACCCATAGAAATCGAACACGATACCTTTGATCTGGGACATGAGGTTATTGTATCTCCTTGATCGTGATCGTCTTTTCCTGAAACGAAATCATATCGCCTGCTTTTTTGCCCAATGTCGCAGCAACGAGCGGTGCTTTCTTGCTCGCGATTGTGTAGCCTCCCAGCTTTTGGCCAATACGATCAGACCAATCCCCTACCACATACAATTTTTGGCTCTTGCCATTGTATTCAAGCGTTACTTTACTTCCGACCTGGACCTTATCGCTCTTCTTCGGTTTGACTACCTTTGCCCGCTGCCGAACATGCCACAGTTCCTGGAGCTCTGACTCTAGTAAGTCCTGTCGATCGCGCGCATTCTCGAAAACGGCATTGTCATGCCAAGTTTCACTACTCTGGTTGAAGGCTTCGTGAAATTCGGGCCCCATTTTCTTCACCCGTTCTTCAATTTCCATGATTCGTTTATCGAGCAGGGCTAAATCTTCCTCGAGTATCAGCGTCCGATCTCGACTCTTGAGCTTGATAAATGGTGCTTTTCGAACGAGCTTCATGACTCTAGTATAGCTGGAAAACTAGAGTTTTGGGAGATCTAGAACACCCCTGTTTTGCCACTCAAATAAGCGAAGTATCACTTTATCCTCTGGAGCGACCATGTCGTACTGGGTAACAGATTGGGGTTGGATCCAGCGTGCTTCATCGTGTTCCTCACTGAGCTTCGTGTCGGTAGCTTTCGTTCTGCAAACCATATAGAGTGCAATGATTTGCGTTGGTACATCTTTGATCGTCGGACGCCATTCACCATGGTAGATAGGAAATAGAACCTCTACCACATCAAGCCCAGTTTCTTCTCGCACTTCCCGCTTCAGGCCATCTTCAAAATGCTCACCAGGATTGATACGTCCACCAGGTATCTGCCATCGCCCAACATTTGTCCCTTCTTCATAACTCGAGGCTTCTCGTAGTATAAGAACTTCGCCCTTCTCGTTGATGATAACTCCCTTGGCTGCAACTCGAAGCTGAATATCAGACATTATTTTGATTCGATTAATTTTCGCAGGGCTGGCTCAAGTACGATCGCATGTCCCGAGCCATACACGACAAATGTATCTACAGAGGTGTCCCATTTATCCTTGATTGCTTGGAACAACACTATGTTGCGATAGATGCTCGAGGTAGCTGAAGCCTTAGAATCAAACGGATTGCTAAGTTGATAAAGTAGTTCGCGATCTTTTTCAGAAAATCCTTTACCAGCCTCAAGCTTGAAGTCGGCCAATACACTATCAAGATCCATGTTCACATCAGCAAAATTCTTGAGCTTTTTTTGATGGTTCAGAAAATTAATAGCATATTCTCTCCAATCAGGAGAGGTTTTGTAGTTATATGTTAGCCACTGCAACATTTGACGTGCAAAGTAATAAATTCGAACTGCTCGATTTGTAATCCCGCTGTTAACAATGTATTCAATCTCGTCATCCATATCCGGTTCAGGTGAATCGACCGGTATGCTAGATTTGTTCGACATCCAGCATATAAGCCCCGCCTCACCATCACTCAGCATTGCTTGTTCTTTCGTCTTGCCTTGCACAGGGCGTACTCTTCCCTCCATGAATACTTGCTTCTGAGCATTTTGTGATTGAATAAATTCATTCCAATACTTCTCGAGTAAAGGCCATTGCATGTGCTTTGGGTCCGACGAGTGGACAGAACCAAAGAAAATAAGACGCCTCTTCGTATCATGGACGTCGACAATGTACGGCTCATTACTATGACCCTTCAGATGCCGCTGTTGATAAACTTCATCCATTTCTTCATAACTTCTAAAATCCTTTGTCACATCAACGACTGCTACCCCATTCTCTCCCATATTTAGAGCCCCATCCTCTTGGCTACAAAAAACGCGTTATGACTTCGTCGATACATCTCATCTTCTTCCATATAGTACCAGTTGCTATAGCCCTGAGTATCGTGCAATATTTCCCATCCTTCATAAAGCCGTGCTAGCTCACCGCTGGCGACCATATACGGTCTCCGACCTTTTGGATTTGTATCGGTAAACATAATGATGACGTTTACTCCTTCAGGCTTCGTGTGCTCTTGCATGAGTCTTACGAGCTCTGAGGCCCGCTCCTTGGCGAAGAAGTGAAGTACCATACTGCACCAGATGGCATCAAAGCTCCCCTCGGGAAATGATGTTTCGAGATCAATAACCCCGACTTCGAGACGGCCAGCGGATATCTCATCCTGATATTCTGAACTGAGCTTTTCAAGTTGTTCGGAATCTTTATCGACTGCAACGACTTTTTCAGCGACACCCAGAAGTGGCCTAAGATTTCGGCCATTTCCACATCCGAGATCGAGAATTAGTGAGCCATTTCGAAGGAAATCAAGTGCATCTGCGAGAAAGTTCGATGGCTTCTCGAAATCAACTAACTGTGGTGTCAGCCGATAGCTATGCCCTTCTATATCACGTAACAACAGCTCTCGATCGACAAGTTCTCTTCTCAAAATTGCCCAGTCGTCAAATGTATGCCACTTTTTGAGCACTTCATTTACTTCGCCTTCGCTATACAATTTCCCTGGCTCGAATTTTGCTCCTAGATACCCCACAACTCGTTCTTGGTCAGTGAATTTACTCGGCCACCTGATAACTTGGCCTTGTTCATTTAAAAATCGATCAACGGATCGCATGACAGCGCCCTTCAGGAAGAGCAGCCCGAGCGGCGGATTCATTCCGCGCCCGGCGCGATGAGAAACCCGTAGAAGCGTAGCTTCGGGGGTGTCTCATGGTTTACAACTCTCCCCAGTTTTTACCACTATGCACATCAACTGACAATTTCACGGGTAATTTATAGACATTCTCCATGGTTTCGTCGAGCATCTTGGAGACTGCCTCTTCTTTATCTTCTGGGGCTTCAACAAGGATGGAGTCGTGGATCTGAAGTAACATCTTGGCGCCTCCGTATTTCGGATCTTCCAGCTTCTCGGCGATGTGGACCATGGCCATCTTCATGAGATCAGCTTCGGTACCCTGGATCGGCATATTGATAGCAGCGCGCTCGGCAGCTTGTCGAACAACGAAGTTGCTCGAATGAATATCCGGCATCGGTCGGCGGCGTCCAAAAATGGTCTCGACATAGCCTTGCTTCCGAGCAAACTCCTTCAGGTGATTCATGTAGGTCAACAGTGGCTTGCGGAGGTTGAAGTATTTATCGATGAAGGCTTTGGCCTCAGCATTGGTCATACCTGTCGCTACACTCAGCCCATGCGGACTCATACCATAGAGCACACCGAAATTGACCACCTTGGCTGCCCGTCGTTGGTTACTGTCGACTTTGTCGATGTCGACGCCAAAGACTTGGGCTGCCGTCTGGGCATGGATGTCGATGCCTTCATTGAAGGATTTGATAAGCTCTTTATCCTCGGCAAGCACCGCTGCCAAACGCAACTCAAACTGCGAATAATCGGCCGAGATCAGGACTTTACCCGGATCGGCGACAAATGCCGTACGAATATGCTTGCCAAGTTCAGTGCGCACAGGGATATTCTGGAGATTTGGATCGTTGGAGCTGAGCCGTCCGGTTTGAGCCACAGTCAAGCTGTACGTCGTATGCACGCGGCTGTCTTCGTCAACCAGCTTCGGCAAGGTATCGACATAGGTGTTCTTTAGTTTGGTGACTTCACGATACTGGGTGATGAGATCGATGATCGGATGGAGTCCCCGAAGCTTGTCGAGCTCGTTGGCAGCCGTACTATAGCCCGTCTTGCCTTTCTTGACGCCCATCGTCGGAAGGTTTAATTTCACAAACAATACATCCGCTAGCTGTGTCGGTGACGAGATATTAAATTCGTGATCTGCGTGCCCATAAATTTGTTGTTCAAGATCGCTGATGGAATCCTCGAGCTGCACAGCAAATTTCTCTAAGTACTTACCATTAAGCTTGATGCCCTCATACTCCATATCCGCCAAAACTGGTATGACCGGCCACTCGATATCTGTCGCCACGTGTTTGACTTTAGCCAACTTGGCGAGTTCTTGAGTCTGCTCATTGAATAGTGTATGAATAACCGCGATACGTTCTGGAGCGGTCGACACGAAATCTTCATCGGGCTGGCTCTCGAAATTTGTACCTTCATAGCCGAGCGTATCGGCGAGTTGGGATAATGACTGCTCTCGAATAAGTGGATTGATAAGAAAAGCGCCGATCAGGACATCATGACCGACAGGGCCGAGTGTGATACCGAGACTTCGAGCAGCTTTGATATCTGATTTAATGTCATAACCGACTTTTTTAACTTTTGGATCTTCGAGTACGTCTTGGATGGCTTTACGAACAGTTGCTTCACTCAGTTTTTTCACATCCAGCACATAGACACTGTCTGCTTCTGGTGAAAGGACGATATAGCGTGGATCACGACCATGCTTTCCAGCGCAACGTGTAGCGACAATAAGTTCGTGTGATGGAGTAAAAGAAACGTCTTTGAGCTGCTTGGCGTCATCGATAACCGTCAACTTACCTGGTTTGATGTTTTTGACTTCAGCGACATGTTTGCGAATATCCGCCTGCTCAGTTGCACTCACCTGCATGTATTCTGGTAGCTGCCGTAGCAAGGTTCGGAACTCAAGTTTACGCAAAACCTCGTGGAGCTTATCAACGTCAAGTTGTTTGACGTCAGTCGCTTTCAGATCCAACGGAATCGGCGCATCTGTCATCAGCGTCACGAGCTCTTTGCTCATAAATGCTGATTCTTTACCAGACTCGAGCTTCTTGCGCGTTGTATCGCTAATCTCCCAGAGGTTTTCATACACACCCTCAAGGGTTTTGTATTTTTTCAATAGATCAATAGCCGTTTTCTCGCCAACACCCGGCACGCCTGGGATATTATCTGAGCTATCCCCCTTCAGGGCTTTGAGATCAATAAACTGATGGACGTCGATCCCATATTTGGCCTGGAATGATTCTGGTGCATAGAGTTCGATATTCGTAAGGCCTTTTTTCAAGGCATAAACTTTGGTGTGCGTATTCACGAGCTGTAATACGTCGAGATCGCTGGTGATGAGTACGGTGTCGATATCTTTTTTCTTGGCTTGCTCCGCCAGGGCGCCCATGATGTCATCAGCTTCGTAGTCATCAAGTTCATAGAGAGGCCACCCAAACGTATCGAGTAACTCATGCAGGATCGGTATCTGGACGTAGAAATCCTCAGGTGGTGGTTTCCGGCCTGCTTTGTATTGCGGATAGATCTCAAGTCGTTTGCGAATATTCGTTTTGGGCTTGTCCCACGCCACACACACATAATCTGGCTTGAGGCGTTTGATGATTTCTAGTGCCATAACCGCAAAACCGTAGACCCCGCCCGTCGGCGTACCGTCTTTGGTACTGAGATTCGGCATGGCATAGTAGCCTCGATAAAAGACTGATTTGCCATCAATGATGACGAGTTTCTTTCGTTTCGTCTCTGTCATAGCTTTAGTATACATCTTAGGGAGCAGATCGGGTCGGGCGTTCATGTGAAGGTCGAAACCACCACACTACTTGCCCGCCCGACGACGCAACGAGGTTAGTGAGATTTTGGCTTCAAGAGCCAAAAGGCGGGGGCGACAAGCACCGTTACACAGATTGCAACAACTGCCCCAATCAAATCTGCACCCGGGTGTCCCACCAGGACCAGAATGATCACCAGGATCGCGATGACCGACACGAATATGTCGAGCACTTGGTGTAGCCATGGCCCGAATCCGTGATGCGATCCACGATGACTGTGCAGACGCCGGAGAAAGGCGATGTTCAAGATCAGGCTCATTACCGCAAACAGGAGGAGTACTCCTGGAAGCCGTGGCGATTCACCGCCGTGACCCTGCACCATCTCGGCCACTACTACAATGTAGCCAAGTGTCATCACCAACCAACCGGCATTCTTTCGCCGACTCTCACCGACCCCATTAGCGTGAATTGCTGAACGAAACAACCCCATCGATAGCACATCGGACACGTTATGAAACGCATCCGTAGCCACGACCTTCCCGTTCAACACGAAGCCAGCGATCAGCTCGAAAGCTACGAATATCGCCAGCAACCAGACCATCCCCTTGAGTTTCTCAGAGAGGTGGACATTGTGATCATGATGATCATGATCCTCATAGTGCTCATGCACCGACACCACCTCCTTCGATTGTCTAGGGTGTCAGTACTATTAGATCATATTTGAAGTTCATAACCATGAGCATCACTCATAACCATAATGTTTGTTTTGTGCGCGCCTCAAACTCAACTTTATCATCCCCGTTGTTTTCGATGATATGAGTGGCTCGTTCTCGTACATAAGACACGTTCATCTGGACCTCAGCCGGAATCCCAGGCTGTGGGGAATCTTGAAGCGCTTCTTGACGCAACATTTCTTCGACAGTGACAGGGGCCTCGCCAGGACGCAAATTAGCCAGCGTTCTTTGGTGTCGAACTTTATCAGTTGCCTCCACCCAAATAACTTCGCCATTATGGGCTCGTATAAAATCTACTTCAACAGCCATCCGCACACTGTAAACAACGAGACCTTTTCGATTTCCGCTCATTTCAAAGCGCCTTAACGCTTCTTTCAACATATAGTCGGAACCATGAAGCAGTCTCATTTGATTTGCAGTTTCAGTCATATTCTCCACCGATATTGGATCAGGTTTATCTGCATGCCGAACACGAGAAGCATCACGTGCCATATCCCCCAACGAAACACCAAAATAACCCGCCTCCATAAAAAGCGCAGCAACTGTGTCCTTCCCGCTTCGCGGACGACCGCCTACACCGACTAGTCTCATGCGGTTGTTATAGCACTATTTTATATAATCGTGAAGTTTCTTGGCATCCTTGTGCTTGCGGAGCTTGGCTAATGCTTTGGCTTCGATTTGGCGAATGCGTTCACGCGTCACACTGAACTCCTGCCCCACTTCTTCGAGTGTGTGGCTTTTGCCGTCTTCAAGTCCGAATCGCAAACGAATAATTTTTTGTTCGCGTTCTGAGAGCGCACCCAACATGTCAACAACGTGTTCTTTGAGTAATTGTTCGGACGCTGAATCCACAGGACTCTTGGTTTCTTCATCCACAATGAAGTCGCCAAGTACTGACTCTTCATCGTCATCACGAACTGATTGGTCGAGCGAATGAATGTCTTGCTTGATTTTCATGATGTGCTCAACTTTTTCGAGTTCGATACCCATCTCTTTGGCGATCTCTTCATTGGTCGGTTCGCGATTGAGCTCTTGTGTGAGGCGTCGCTGCGTACGAAGGAGCTTATTGATCGTCTCCACCATATGCACAGGGATACGGATCGTACGAGCTTGATCGGCAATAGCTCGGGTGATCGCTTGACGAATCCACCACGTAGCGTACGTTGAAAATTTAAACCCTTTGTCTGGATCAAATTTCTCAACAGCTCGAAGCAGACCAGTGTTCCCTTCTTGGATGAGATCAAGCAAGTCTAGACCACGACCGACGTATCGCTTGGCAATAGACACCACTAAGCGCATGTTTGCCTCGGCCATTTTGTCTTTGGCTTTTTTGTCACCCGCGACAACACGTTTGGCCAACGCGAGCTCCTCTTCGGCATTGAGGAGTGGGATCTTACCGATCTCACGCAAGTACAGTCGCACTGAGTCATCAGATATATCTTCGAGAAACGCTTCGTTCGTCGCTAACACAACATCATCTTCGTCTTCTTCTTCCCACTCGCCGTCCATGACCGCGATGGCTTCATCCTCACGACCACTTATCTCGATACCGGCATCAATAAGTTCGGTATAGAGTGCATCCAATACATCAGAGTTATCCGGCGTATCTGGTATGACCTTGAAAATATCTGCCTGCGCAATCTGGCCTGCAGACTTCGCCTTCTGGAAGAGCTCCTCCTTGGCTTTTAACATTTCTTCTTCGTGTAATTTCGCATCGTCTGGCACTACGATATCTCCCCTCGTTTAAGTAATTCGTTGAATTCACTGAGCAGTCGGTGAACAGTCTCGAGATCGCCGCGCTCTTCAGCAGCCCGAATGGCCGCAGTTACATCTTGAGTTTTTCGTTTTTGGTAGTCTCGTATGAGACGCTTAGTGAGGTTCTCGACCTCTTCGCGACGCTCGTCCGGAGGTAAATCTCGGTACAGTAGCTCGCACTTGAATGCTGTTAATTTAACATAATCTTCTATTTGATGCAAGTCCTTATGGTTCGAGCCTTTCCAGACAAAGTCAGGATGGCCGATGAGAAAATTCCAGAGGATACGCCGCTCGGGAGTCGTGAATGCAGCTTCGTCATAGTCAAACGTTGCCGGGCGCAGAGTAGCATCGAACAAAAACAATCCCAGCAACTGGTCTTGGTAGGCATGATGGTCCGGTTCAGCAGATACGTGCACCGCTTTTCCCTTCTTTAGTCGTCGCTCTGGCTGAGCCTCGGCCTTCTCGTACTTTTGCTTCACACTATCCAGACTTACACCCAACTTCTCGGCAAGTGTCCGAAGGTAATGTTCCTGCTCGACCGGATCCTGGAGTCGTCGCACGGCCGCTATGATGTGATCGCTAAAGACTGCCTTGCCTTTGGCTGTTGCGATGTCACTCGTCTGCACATAGTGGTCAAATAACCAGTCCATCACATACCGTGAGTCCGCAATAGCATTTCGCCAGGCATCGACATCTTGGCGTATAAGTTCATCAGGGTCTTTGCCGCTCGGGATATCGATGATCGATAGCGTGACACCGAGGCTTTGTGCCATCGGGATGGCCCGTTCGGTAGCTGCAACACCAGCTTTGTCCTGATCAAAACTTAGCCGTATGTCTGGAGTAAAACGAGCCAGGGATTTGAGGTGATCCATCGTGAGAGCTGTGCCTGCGGCGGCCACAACATTGGCAACCCCTGCTTGGTGCGATGCGATAACATCGAGGTTACCCTCGACAATAACGACAAATTTCTCGCGACGCATCGCATCTTTGGCTAGGTGTAGCCCGAAAACCTGGCGCCCTTTGTCGTATACAATTGTTTGTGGTGTATTGATATATTTGGGGGCGTTTGGATCATCGACGAGTTGGCGAGCCGTAAAGCCAACGACAGCTCCCTGCGCATCACTCAAAGGCACCATGAGGCGACCACGGAACATGTCGCCAAGTCCATCACGTCGCATGACAGCCAGGCCCGTATCCCGCAGCTCTTGATCAGTAAAGCCCTTTTTGCGCAAATACTCGACGAGCGCCCGTCCGCTCCCAGGAGCGTAGCCGAGTTGAAAATTCAAAACAGATTCTCGAGTAAAGTTACGCTTTTTGAAGACATATTCCAACCCTAGCGGTGATTTCGTGAGACAGTGCTGATAATACCGAGCTGCGATAGAGAGGGCTTCGAGCAACCGTTTTTTACGCTTAGCGAATGATCCATCGCTACGACCATATTCACTGAGATCGATACCTGCTTTGCGTGCCAGGATTTCGAGCGCGCCCCGAAAATCTACTCCTTCCATCTCCATGATAAAGCCAAACATCGTGCCGCCTTTGTTGGACGAAAAATCATGCCAGATCTGTTTGTCAGGACTGACCATGAAGCTTGGTGTTTTTTCGGAGTTGAACGGGCTGAGACCTTTGAAGTTTCGACCAGAGCGCTTCAACTCGACGTACTCACCGATCACGTCTTCAATATGCACTCGCCGCTTGATCTCCTCCACTGCATCCATACTCTAGAGTATACCTGGCATATCATATTTTTCCGAAAATTCCAGCGAACAGTCTGTGTGTGTCGTTGCTATTTCTGTTATCCTTATTAGTATGGATCCCAGCTATTCGCCAGGTGCACCTGAGCCACAGAATGTGCATGAACTTCTGAATCTCTATGATCAGAAATCGTCTCGAAGCGTTGCTCCCAAAAAATCATTTCTACTTCTCGTGGCGGGTGCGGTCGTACTCATACTCATCATTTTCTTTCTCTTTCTTCGATCACGTGGTGGAGACAATACCGCTAGTGTAGAAAGTGTGCTTTCTGCACAGCAAGCGATCCTCACAACACTTGATCAATCTAGCAAAGACATACGAGGTCGCACGACGCTCAATTTTGCGACGAGAGTTCAGGCTGTCATCACGAGCGACCAGTCTTCCCTTCTTTCTGCAGCCAATTCCACCAAAAAGATCAGCACAAAAGTATACAAAGGCTCTAAAGACACGAACGGCTTGGCAAAGATCAAACAAGCAACAGTCGGGAATCAATATGACGATGTCCTAACGGGTGTTATAGCAAGTGAAATCGCCGACTATCAGACTAAACTAAAAAATGCCTACGACACTGCCAAGAACACCAAAGTCAAAACTTCCTTATCTGAAGCATATACTCACACGTCCAGCCTCAAGCCTTGACGAGCTCATACGAATGTCGGATAAGATCTTGGACCTCGTTCCATGGCAATTGTCCAGTGAGCAAAATTGTGTTCCAATGTTTCTTGTTTAAGTGATACCCTGGCATAACTGTCTCGTATTTAGCGCGTAGTAGCTCGGACAATTCGGGTGCGCACTTAAGACTCAGTTGTATCGGTGTCGAGCCTTCGGCAATCAAAGCAAACATCTTTCCTTGTTCGCCAGCCCCTGTTTTATAGACGGCTACACCCTCGCCGAATGGATATTCCAGGCGCGTGTTCGGCATCGATAAAATATACTGTTCAACTGTTTTGTGATCCATGGCCCCAGATTATACAGGATTCAGAATGCCCGGCGCATGGCATTCACTAACAAATACATCACATGGAGAAACACAAGCGTAAAGCCAACAGACAGAACTCCTAATAACCAATACGGCGGCGATGTTAGATGCAGCAAAAATTTCCCTGTCCACGAGTACGCAAACGGCAGGATAAGCTTGGCGGCAATCGCTATCCAAATCCATGGACCGATCGCTGCAAAAATTCGCAAAATTGTATCGAGCACAACTGAGCGCGAGGCGTGACCAACATTGGCATAACTCGTGAGAATAGTTCGAGCGTTTTTGGCTTCGATAAGCATATTGGAACCAACCCAGATGATATAAAGCACCAGAAATCCCGTGAAGGCCCATACCAGCGCTAGACCTAACCGATCAAAAATCGGCTTATTCCAAAATGTTTGAGATTGTGTGATGACGTCGGCAGTACTGTATTCTTTGCCCGTTATATCGGCATTCGCTATACCAAGCTTGGCGAGGAAAAACTGCCAGTAACTCACAAACAAGAGCGCTGCTGTCAAAAAACTGTACGCAGTCCATTGATAGCTCGTCGGTAGCCACGGCTTCCGTCCATACTGATTCATAGATATGCTTAGTATACCCTACCGCTAGCGCTATACCTTTGTACGTTCCTGAAAATCAAGTGAACATGAATTGATACAAAATCGTTTGCCTGTGGGCTGGTCTGGTGCATCATCAAACACATGACCCAAGTGTCCGCCACAGTTCGCACACTGAACCTCTACCCGATGCATGCCGTGTGAAGTATCGTCGACAAGCTTCACCGCATCAGACTTGGCGACCTCGTAAAAACTTGGCCAACCGCTTCCAGATTCAAATTTAGTTTTGGAATCAAAAAGCTCCGCCCCACACGCCGCACACCGATACATCCCATCCCCTTTGTGGTCGACATATTTACCAGTAAACGGCGTTTCCGTTCCCTTTTCACGCAAGACACGATACTGCTCGGGGGTTAACTTGTCCTGCCATTCCTCGTCTGACATATTCACTTTAGGCTTCTTTCTTTTTATCGAGTCGATCGAACTTCAATGCCTTGACGACAAAATATATTACGGCAGCAATAACGAGAAAGTTGACGAAGACATTCAGAAATTTACCGTACATTACGTAGACTGGTTTGGACGTACCATCTACCATTTGGTTGGTAACGCGCCATTTCAACCCCTGCAGACCCTCTGCCGAACCAAGCGGCACACCAACAAGCGGCATGACAATGTCGTTAACGAGCGAATCAACAAGCGTTTTAACCGCGCCGCCTAGTACGAGACCAACGGCCAATCCGGCTACGCCTTGTTCGCGCACAAAACCCATAAATCCACTGACAGTTTTTTTGGTAGCAGATCGCACTGCATCCATACCGATAGCTCCTTGTTATGCCTATAGTATACCGCTGTTTAGCCTCTCGAGAAACAGTTCGGCTCGCTCTCGGTACATCGCGCGCCTCGCTTCGTCCATGCGGTCAAAAGCTCTGACCATCATCAGAGTGGTCGGATGTGCCATAAGCTCAGTTCTATGGCGATCGATATACATCCAATACAAACTATCCCAGAGTTGCGACCAGTTGCCTCTTCGCGTAACACCAACGGACTGTACGTATTTGGCAGTAACAATCGGTAGCTTACCCTTCAATAATTTCTCACTATGATTGACCCACGGCTCGACTGCCCACCCGACAGCATCGGTCGTTAACCCCATATATAACCCATATCGATCGTCGTGAGACATCTCGAGCAGGTGAGACGCAGCGAGCACGATAAGCCGCTCACTGTGCGTGAGGTATCCATACATATGTGCCTTGTGCAGCAATCCATCCAACGGTTCGAGTCCTGTTGATCCAGCGCGCCAGCGACTCAATCTATGTCGTCCCGACAGCAGCAGAGGTGCCGACTCAAGAGAAAGCGCTCTGAGATACTCCCGCTCTCCGCACACATTGAATACCAAACGAGACGCGTCTGATCGCGATGACAGCGCCTGGATAACATCGCGAATGACCAACAGACCGCTGTTGAGCAGCACAGAAATTCCACTATGGAAGACAAACACGCCGTGCATGTCAACACTCTGCTCATACGTTTCATAATGCACTAAACGCTCCTCGACGAACTGTCTCATCCAGGCCAACGCTTCCGTTCGATGAGTTGGCCACATATACGTGGATAGTTCCCCTGGATTATCCGGGAAGTTTTGTCCTACCCAGCGCATCGCTTGTCTGACTTGATCGTTGCGACCATACATCCGAACCTCTGGCACCATATGCTTGAGTGGCAAGGTACGAGGTATGGACCATGTGGATCGTGCACTCGCATATCCAATTTTTGCAGTAGCTGCCTCGAAAAAACCCTCGACTCCGGTACCGCGTACATAGAGTTCATGTGCTTCTGTCTCGGTGAGGATGAATCCATCGGGTGACGTTTGCGCACGCTCCACATACAGCTGTCGAGTAGCTAGATCCATGAGAGCGTCATCGTATGACACTAGTCGCACCTGCATGCCCTTCTCTTCTAGGTCAGCCACATATCGACGGATACTTGCGCGCATAAAAACAAGCTTGTGAACATGAAAAGACGCCGGATTGTCATATCCAAAGGCATACGGATCTTCGTAGACAACAACTTCATCAATACCATCGAGCGATAACGACTCCACGGGAAATAATTGGTCTGGTAATAGTACGAGAGTTCGATTGGTCATGCGTTATTTGAGACACTGATTCTGCCCACTGAGATCAAATTGACAAGTACCTTTGGTGTTGAGAATGATGACTTTGGAGACAGTTGAAAATTGTTTCAGCGTATCAGTGATCTCGCTTTTGGCCTGCCCATCACCCGCCACACCCGACATGACGAGCTCCCGACAAAACATAAGCGTCGCAGTATTGTTGATGATGTCCAGCGAGAAATCCCTGCCACCACACGCACTATCT
>CAZWNK010000006.1:0-25076 GCA_964635445.1 uncultured Candidatus Saccharibacteria bacterium
TTGATCAAAACTTTGGCCACATGCTGAGAGCATTCTCGTACGGTGCGCCACCGCATGGCGGCATCGCATGGGGGCTGGAACGTTTGGTGATGATTCTTCAGAATGAACCGAGTATCCGGGATGTTATGGCATTCCCCAAGACTGGTGATAGTCGGGATCTGCTCATGGATGCTCCCAATGAAATAGATGATAAGCAGCTCAAAGAACTTGGTATAAAAAAAGTCAGCTAGTATGCGCATGCCACAACAAATAGTGGGATTTGTTGCAAAACACAAAATATCCTCGATGTGCAGCATCGCTCTCGTCGTGCTTATCAGTTGTGGACTGCTGGGCGGTACACACTACGTACATGATCGTGTCTATCCTCGAACATGGGTGGGAAATGTCCGCGTCTCCCGTCTCAAAAAAGATGATGCAACGAGTTGGCTCGAACGTCAGGTGAAACAAGTAGAAGCCTTCACGTTTATCATGGACGGAAGCAATCCCGTAACCGCACATCCAAGTGAGATAGGTCTTGCATATCTTCCTGATCGTACGCTCGATAAAGTCTTCGCTTCACAGCGATCCAGTACGCTTGGTTGGCTGCAACTCTGGCGCAGACACTATATGCCGAGCGAACTTTCGATTGACGACCAGAAGTTGGAAGCTTTTGTGCGATCAGCGTTCCCGATCTCAGAAACGGCGGCTACTGATGCGAGCTTAGCGTACGATACTGCCAGCAAATCCTTCGCCGTTACTCCTGAGAAAGATGGTTATGGGTTGCAGATGGACAATATCAGGTCTGAGCTACGAGATGCCGCCGAGAAAGTCGAGTCGGGCAATGTGCGTGTGACGACGGGTGTTGTGAAACCGCACATTACGAGTGATCAACTAACAATTCTCAAACCCACTGCCAATTCGCTTGTTGGCAAGCGTGTCAGTATCCAGGGCAAACTCAGCACAACGACGTTTTCGGCTGATGAAATCGCGACATGGGTGCAAGTAAAGCTGAATGATCACAAACAACCAACGGTCATGATTGATACAGCGAAATTACATGATTCAGTGTCGAATGCAGCGAGCATGAATGGCGTCGCGCCCCTGCCGCGAAAAGTCGTCAAAGACCTTGCGACTGGTAAAGAAACTGTGACGCAGGAAGGCAAAGTTGGTCAGACAACTTCCAATACTGATGAGTTGGTTGCGGCTATTGATAAAGCTTTGGTAGCTGGCAAAGATTATCAGGGATCGTTTGCATATGTTGACGTGCCGTTTCAAACATTGACGAGCACCATAGATAGTCGAGTGAAATATGCGTACACGTACTCAGTCGAGACGCGAGGAACAATCACGGCCGACCTCAATGAGTTTATGTCCCAGGCGGCTGAAACGTATGACGACCTTCGAGGCTGGCGAGCAGCGGGACGCTCGTTTACGCGTGTTGCAAGCGGAGGAGATTTTACGCTTGTTTTAGCCGAAGCGAGTCAGGTGCCAAGTTTTTCAGGTTCATGTAGTGCTGATTATAGTTGCCGTGTTGGACGGTACGTAGTCATCAACCAAACTCGCTGGCTTCATGCGAGCGATTCCTGGAACGCTTCAGGTGGAAGTTTGAGAGACTATCGACACATGGTTATCAACCATGAGACTGGGCATTGGCTTGGTTTTGATCATCGTACCTGTCCTGCTGCTGGCCAAGCTGCTCCTGTGATGATGCAGCAGTCGATCAGTCTCGGAGGCTGTACGTTCAATCCCTGGCCGACACCAGCAGAACTCGCAGCGCTTTAGGAGTTTTCGAGACTGCGCCAGAGGTACCAACTGGCAACGGACTCGTAAGGATGCCAGTGGTGACTGCTCGCTACTCGCACCATAGTCACTCTGTCGGGGAGTCCTGGTAAGCCGTATCGTTTCATCATCGCCTTTCGTACGCCGAGATCGCCAACAGGTAGTATGTCGAGTTTGCCGACGCAGAAGATGAGAAACATATGCGCCGTCCACTCGCCGATACCTTTGACGTCGACCAATCGAGCGATTGCTTCATCATTCGGAAGCGAGGCAATGTGTTCGAGGTCTAAGCGGCCATCAAGTATGTGTGCGGCTAAGTCTTTCATACAGCGGATTTTGGCATATGATACGCCGATATTGCGGATAGCTTCTGTATCAGTCTCGATTATCAGTTGGGGTGACGGGAAAGCTCCGCCGAAGAGCGTCGTGAAGCGTTTGACGATGGCGGCGCCTGCTTTTTCTGAGAGCTGTTGACCGATGATCGCATCGAGTAAAGCGCCGTAGTGGTCATGATGCGGTTTCAGTGTACAACGCGGATAGATGTCTATGAGCGAGGCCATCACATCGTCGTGTGTCGATAGGTGCGCGAGCGCTGTCGAGATGGAGTTTTCGGACATGCTCCATAGTATATTTCTTGTACACATGTTAGGGAATGGGGCGAAGCAATGTCTCGGCTAGATTCTGCTACAATACGCTTATGAAAAACACCTCGATCACGTTAAAAATCAACGCATGGGTACTAGTCGTCGCCCTGCTTGTCACTAATCTTGCAACGCTTGCTTGGTGGCGTCCTTGGGGCGCGGCAGCGAGCACGGCGAAACGGACAATACAAATGACTGGTCAAGCTTCTATGCAAGCGACACCTGACCAGTACAATTTTTATCCATATTTTGAAGTCCAGGGTTCATCGAGTACCGATACTTCCAAAAAACTGGCGCAAAAAACAACAGATGTTGCGACAAAGCTCAAAGAACTTGGTGTCAAAGAAGACCAGATCAAAACCACCCAGAACAACACCACGACGTACTCCGCGCCTGAGCTTATGAGTATGCCAGTTCAGAGTCCTCAGTCGTCTGTGAGTTTTACGATCAAAGTGACCGACAAGTCAGTCGCCCAAAAGATTCAGGATTACCTGCAATCTTCTGACGCGAAAGGAACGGTAACGCCACAGGCTGATTTTGCTGATGCTACTCGAAAAAAATATGAAGCCGAACTGCGCGACAAGGCCCTTGCGGATGCCAAGGACAAGGCCGGTCAGTCTGCAAAAGCACTCGGTGCCTCTCTCGGCAAAGTTGTGACAATACTCGACAACCAATCTGGTCTCGTCTATCCGATGACCAAAGAAGGTGTGACCGATGCTGTCGCTCCCTCGAGCGTGTCAACAATTCTCGTCGGGCAAAATGAACTCAGTTATAACGTGCAAGTAACGTATGCTTTGAGATAAGGAAAATATATGAACGAAGACGAACATACAACACCCCCAGTAGACACACCTCCGCAGTCAGCCACACTTGATACTGACCCCAAACTCGATAGTGCGATCGAGGATCTCGAGCACAAAGAGAGTGATATATTACTCGAAGCAGAAACGCACGGCTCTCAATCGTCGAGTCCTTCGGCGAAACGATCTTTCAAAGAAAAAGTTGGCGACGGATTACGGCATGTATGGAATACCAAAAAACTCCGCTACAGCCTATTTGGTGTGCTGGTGGTTGCAGTTGTTGCCTTGCTGACAATTCCTGTTACGCGCTACGGTATATTCAACCTTGCACATTTTCGCGTAAGTTCCAGTCTGGTCGTACATGACGACAAGACGACACTGCCTCTAAAGAACGTGGAAGTGCGACTAGCGGGTAAAACACTCAAAACTGACAGAGATGGCAAAGTGCAATTTACGGGACTCAAACAAGGCAAGACGACACTGGAGATTAAAAAACAAGGCTATGCGACAAAGTCTCAAGATAGAACGCTGGGTTGGGGCTCAAATCCACTGGGAGATATTTCTATCCAAGCAACGGGCACTCGCTTTAGCTTCAAAGTACTTGACTGGCTTTCAGGCCAACCTGTCAATAATGCCGAAGCTTCAGCAGGGGAAAATACTGCGCTTAGTAACGACAAAGGCGAGATAGAACTTGTTGTAGAACCGACAGAGGCAACAACGCTCTCAGTGACTATCAAGGCCACTGGTTACACCGATCAACAACAGACAGTCCAGACTACATCCAAAGATGTCAAAGAGGTGAAACTGGTGCTCTCTACTCCAGAGTATTTTGTGAGCAAACGCAGTGGTACGTATGATGTCTATCAAGTCAACATTGATGGAAGCAATGAGAAGCAGCTCCTCATTGGTACCGGTCGAGAACGAGATGATATGCAGCTCGTAACGGATACTAACAACGAATATGCCGCCCTCGCTTCAAGTCGAGAAAATGTGCGCAACAAAGACGGGTATCTTTTGACGACACTGACACTCCTTGATTTTAAAAATGGCAAAGATCCAGTCAAGATCGACTCCGGAGAAGACATGCGAATACTGGGATGGCTTGACGGCAAAGTCGTCTACACGAAGACCGTGGCCGGTACGAGTGGCTCCAATCCTAACCGCACCAAGCTCGTCGCGTACTCTGCAAGTGATGGTAAGTCCAAAGAATTGGCGAGTAGCAACTATTTCTCGGAAGCCAGTATCTACAGCGATTTCATCTACTATGCTCCTGCCAATTACTACAACGAGGTTCCAGAACCATATCTATTTCGGATGAAGGCCGATGCAACATACAAGTCAATCGTTTTGAAGAAAAACGGCAGCTACTTTGTAGAGCGTTATGGGTACGATAAATTGTTCATCAGCACCTACCAAGCCGGCAAGACAGAGCTCTACAACTACGCTTTCGGCGACGCATCAGCTACAAAAATTACAGAAGAGCCAAAAGGACATGCGGATAGACAATATATTGATAGTCCAGACGCGAAGCGGGCAGCATGGACGGACGTTCGTGACGGAAAAGGCAACCTTATCATCTACGATAAGAGCAAAAAAGAAGACAAAATTCTCCTCACCAAACCCGGCATCACAACTCCTGTGCACTGGCTCAATAACTCGGCGCTTATTTTCAGAGTAGCAACGCAAAGCGAAACTGCAGACTATGTCGTCAATGTCGATGCCGAGAAGCCGATAGCTATAAAAGTCACAGATGTAGCCAATGTACCGCGCACATACCAGACACCATTTTAAGGAGGACTTATGATGCAGCCACTCAATACTGACGATATACAAACCAGACTCGACCAACTGAATCCAGCATGGGCGCTCGTAGGTGGTTCCTCGCTCGAACGTGAGTATGAGTTTTCGGATTTCAAAACAGGCTTAGCATTTGTGAATGAGGTGGGCGATATTGCCGTGCAGCATCAACACCATCCTGATATCACATTATCATGGGGCAAAGTTACCGTCAGCTTGACCTCCCATGATGCGGGGGGTTTAACCAGCAAGGACTTTGAGTTCGCGCAATCACTCGACGCATTGGCGGTGTGATTACCAAATTCTGACGCGCTCCTCCGGTTTTAGATACAGCACATCACCTGGCTTGACGTCGAACGCCTCGTACCACGCATCGATATTACGAAGTATACCGTTGACGCGGAATTTGTTGTCGGCATGCGGATCCATTGTATTGTATTTGATTCGAGTTTCTTTTCGAGTATCGCCAGTCTCTGTAAAAGCAGCAGCGAGGAAAAACCTCTGAGAAGGTGTAAAACCTTCAAGTGCTGGTTGGGTCATGTTGTTTTTGAGTACTGTTTTAAGCGCCTCGTAACTAACTTCATAGCCAGCCAAGTCGGCTATATTCTCGCCGAGCGTTAGCTTGCCGTTTAACTTTAGTCCAGGAAGGACTTCGAATTGATCAGCCAGTTTGATCAGCACTTCAGCTCTCTCATCGAAAGCCTTCTTGTCGTCATCAGTGCGCCAATTTTGAAGATTGTTGTCGACGTCGTACTGACTGCCTTGATCATCAAATCCGTGGCTAAATTCATGGCCGATAACCATTCCAAACGCGCCGTAGTTCATCGCCGTATCACCCTGAAAATAATAAAATGGCGGCTGAAGTATGCCGGCGGGGAAGACGATCTCGCCCATATTAAAACTATGGTAGGCGTTGACTGTCGGAGGCGTCATAAACCACTCTTCTTTGTCGACAGGCTTGCCGAGTCGAGCTAGATCATAGGCGGTATCGAACTTGACTGCTTCAATGATGTTGCCGAGGTAGTTGTCGGGGACTATGGTGATTGAGCTATAATCCCGCCATGTCTCAGGATGGCCGACTTTTACGCGGTATTTTGCTAACTTTTTCAGAGCGTATTTTTTTGTCTCAGGCTTCATCCACTCTAGGTCTTGTATTCGTTTTGCGAAAGCAGCGCGTATTTCTTCTACTAGCGTCTCTACTTCGGCTTTTGCTTTCGGAGGGAAATACTTTTCTGCAAAGATCTGGCCACTTGCTTCACCAATAAGCTCATCTATTTCTAAGATCACCCGCTTCCAGCGTGGCTGTAATTCAGTCGTACCAGACAGAGCTTTCCCAAACAGTTCGAACTGGACGGCAGCAGCAGCTTCGTCAAGTTTGTCATAAAGGCAGTTGGCGATATGCCACCCGAGGTATAGCTTGAGGTCTTCTAGCGACACGGTCGTGATGAGTTCTAGTGATTTAGTCATAAATTTTTGCTGATCTACGATCAGGCGAGTTGGTAACTCAAGGCCTAAGCTTTGAGCGTAAGCCAACCAATCAAACCCCGAGTACTCTTTGATAAATTCGTCTTTACTGCAAGGGTTATACTGGGCCTCGATATCGCGACGCTCTACGGCGGTCATAGATGCTTCAGCGAGTGCTGTCTCGATAAACAAGACAGCTTTATGGATGGCTTCGGCATCACCGATTTCGGGAAGTTCTTTGCTTAGTCGAGGGAAATGAGCGTCGTAGGCAGACCGCGCATCTTGGAACATTTTCTCCTGACTCAAATAATAATCCCTGTCCGGTAGAAGTAAGCCACCCTGGGTTACACGAAACACATATTGTTCGCTGTTTTTTTCATCAACATCGACATATACTCGCCAAAATGGATGGAGGTCGAGTTGGTGGAGTCTGCCGAGAAACGAGGCGAACTCGCTACTCGACGAGACCTTTTGTAGATCGGCAAGTAGCGACCGGATGATAACGAGGCCGTTTGTACGAGAAGTGGCCTGGTCCATACCCGCAAGGTAGAAATCACGAACTTGTTGTTTAGGACTGCCTGCAGCGAGGGAATCGTCGGATGGAAGCTCGACGATGAGTTGTTGGAGCTTTTTCCAGTTTTCGTCACGAAGAACATTGAATGATGACCATCGCGCTTCGGAGTCGGGGATAGGATTATTTTTGAGCCATGTGCCGTTGGCGTAGCGGAAGAAATCATCCTGAGGCCTGACGGTATCGTCCATGTGTTCTTTGAAAACTGTTATCATTTCGCTCCTTTCTTTAGTGTGCAGACTTTGATCTCGCCATCGGCGATCATCTTGACGCCAATTACTCGATTGCGTTTCATAGTGGGCTCGCCAGCTTTGATAGTTGTCACTGATTGGAGCTCACGGGCTTTACGTAAGCTTTGCACGATGAATTCACGTTCGGCATTCGTATCCGGATCGATGGCGTGCGTCAACTGTGCATTATAACGTATGAGTCCCGCGCCTATGTCCTTGGTTGCTGCACCGACCCATAGCGTTTGGTCGGAGCGGAGTTCCCCGTGTTTTCGGCGCCAGAACAAAACATGCGACAAAAATCGTGGACTGACATCAGTGTACTGACACATCCAAAAGCGGATGTGATGGCGGTGTCCGCGCTTGCCCTCTATTGGCATTTGAAAGCCGATATCTTGTGGGCGACCAAATAGATACAGCCGACTAAACGGTGCTGATGGATAGGGTTTATTGAGAAGCAGACGTATACCCATACGCCACATATTGGGTATGTTTTTCTTGTCGGCAACATACCAACCGGCTTTGGTCATTGCTGTCACTAATTGTTCGTAACTACCAACAATTCCGACGTTCACGGGATCACACACGTATCCGTCTGGGGTTGTGGTGTGCATCGGGATGTGGTCAGGGCGCGCGATAAGTCGCATGAGACGAGTTGCGGTAGGTATGGCGGCATAGGCACCGATGAGGTACGTCACAAAGACTGCGATGTAGATTGGTACGTGACCTTCGACGACGGGAAAGATTTGGCGCAATGTAAACCAAATTGCGACCAGTCCCGCGACCAATACGAGAAGACGTTTTAACTGCCTCACAATGAATACGAACATATGTCATAATTCTAGCGTGAAAGGTGTTAACGACCAAGCTGTAGCGGTTTTTCAAGAGACAGTCTGGGCGTATTTTGATGCTCACAAACGCAGGATGCCATGGCGAGAATCACCATATGTCGATGATCTGTATGCCATCATGGTGTCCGAAGTGATGTTGCAGCAAACACAGGTAAGTCGTGTTGTTCCAAAGTTTTTGTCTTTTATGAAACGGTTTCCAACGCCAGAATGCCTATCAACAAGTTCGTTGGCGGATGTACTCCGCATGTGGAGCGGTCTGGGCTACAATCGTCGAGCCAAATACCTATGGGAAGCGGCCCAGGCAATCACAAAGCATGGTTCATTTCCTTCGTCTGTTGAAGAACTTGTGAGGTTACCTGGTATCGGTCGTAATACGGCTGGGGCTATCCTTGCATATGCGCGCAATCAGCCCACGGTCTTCATCGAAACCAACATACGAACGGTATTTATTCATCATTTTTTCCCTCATCAACGTGTCGTCGATGATAAAGATCTCCGATTTGTTGTCGAGCGTACATTGCCCGATCGGGATTATCGTGAATGGTACTGGGCGCTTATGGATTACGGTGCGTTTTTGAAACAAACAAAGGCCGTCGCCAATACTCGAAGTAAACATTTTACAAAACAAAGCAAATTCGCAGGTTCACGTCGTCAACTGCGTGGTGCCGTCTTGAGACAGCTTCGTGTAGCGGCGATGAGTATCGGAGAATTGCAGAAAATACTCTCTGATGAGCGACTTGAAAGTGTGCTGGATGACTTGAGCAAAGAGGGGTTGATAGCGCGTCAATACAACCGAGTAAGTCTGCTAGAATAAAGTGTACATGAGACGATTTATACTAGCGCTGATCATAGTCGTGTCACTGGGTGTACCGCTCAGTTTTGCGCAAACGCCTAGTGATCCCAATACGAGTGTAGATAGCATGACGGCTCCTGAGCCTGTCCTCGACAATACACGAATCCAACAGCGTATTGAGACGTATAACGTGTCGCTAAGTAGCAGTGAGAAAAAGCGTCTCGTCCAACGGTGTGTTGCGGCACAGAGCAAGATCAGTGCCGTTCGAGCCAAGACGGTCGCAGCTGCCGATAAGCGGCGTGAAACCTATCACGCAATTACGACATTGATAGTCGGTATCGTGCAACGCTTGCAGTCTCACGATGTTGATGCGAAAGGTATCCAAAATGCCCTGCAAAGCGTTCAGACCAAGACCAGCAAATTTGAGGCGGATTATGGTGCGTATCTCAATGCTCTCGATGATGCTCGTCTGCTCGATTGCCAAGCTCATCCCGACGGTTTCAAGGCAGCACTGGAAGATGCGCGTGCCCAGAGAAAGAATTTGTTGGCCGATATGCAGGACGTTCATGAACTCGCACTCACCGACTTGCGTGATAGTTTGATCGACGTCTCGCTAACAGTAAATCAAGCAGGGAATACAGATGGAAACTGAGCCTCATATCTCACCGGCTTTCGATGACGGAGAGGGTTCAGAAAGTCTCAAGCAAGGCCACAACCCATTAGTTGCCGTTATCGGGGCTATAGTTATAGCACTTGTCATGGCGAGTGTTGGCTATTCTGGATTTAAGCGTCCGCCGCGTGATTATCATGGTACGGCTATAGTGTCACACGATGATTCATCTTCGACGACACCCCCATCTTCGTCAGCCGTCACTGATACAGACATACAGAAAGCCGTGGACACTGTCGATAAAAGTTTTGATCAGTTAGATGACAACAAAGATTTCAATCCTGCAGACTTGAGTGATTCGACGCTCGGACTTTAGTTTCGGGTTATAATCCTTATGTATATGCATATTCTCAGTCGGCTTGTCCATGTCAAAATTCGCTATGTTGTCACGCTACTCTTGTGTGTGGGAGGGCTCACGATCTTCTTTTTGAGAAGCAATAGTTTGCATGTACGGGAGTTGCGCCAAGATATTATCACGCTGGATAGTGCGGGACGAGATGAGGAAGTAAACGCCAAAATCGTTGAGTTGCGCAATTTCGTCAATACACATACCAATACAAAACTTCGAAGCGGCAACGAGCCTCCTGTTCAGTTGCAGGGGAGGTACGAACGAGCCATCAAAGCAGCAGGTGATGAAGCATCGCGGACACAAGGCAGCAACAACCTCTATGCAGAAGCGCAAAATCACTGCACCACACCCGGGAGAGTGCTCTATACCGTCCTGGCGCTGTGTATCCAGCAGTACATCACCGATCACACTCCCGCCAATGCCACGCTTACCAACATACATCTGCCTCCCAAAGAGCTCTATACCTATGATTTTGTATCCCCGGCATGGGCACCAGATTTAGCGGGTCTAGGCATGGTCGTTACAGTCATTTTGTTGTTGGTAACATTGATCAAAACTGTCACCTGGCGACTCCATCGCCCCGATCAGTGGTGACAAAAAAGCTCCGGAAGTACCGGAGCTTTTCGTAAGAGTCTAAACAATGACTACTATTTTCGCTTGAGTGTCAGAAATCCGTTGCGTGGATTTTCGATCACTGTGTAGCCTTCTGGAAGCGCATCGAGTGCTTCTGGGCGAACGTCTTTGGCAAAGTAATAAATCATCTGCTCTTTGCCGCCGCGGAGTACCACGTTCTTTGCGTGCAAGTAGTACGTAACCCCCTTAGAATTCGTGTGTGAATACGCTGCCATTTATCCTCCTTAATTACTTCTAGCGTGCCTTTACCATAGCGCCGCCGTTATTCCTTTGTCAACTGTTTTCTCGAGACGCATCTTCTCTCACCCCTGTTTAACAGATACGAAAAACGCGCCGCGCCTACTGTAAGCACAACAATCAAACTTGCGTCACAAAACGCTTATGCGATACAATGTTCCCCAGTCAATAACGTTTAAGGTAAAGAGGTAGTAACACTATGGATCTACGTGGAGGCTCGCGTCAGCCCGCTGCAGCTGCTCCTGTTCAGAGCACGGTAAGTTTGTCGAATGGTGGTAAAAAAAAGAAAAAGGGCATGGTTTTTGGAACGTTCCTGATCTTGGTTCCGATTGCACTTTTGATAGCCGCTGTCGTGGTATTGATGTCATTTAGTGACCGCAAAATCCCTACAACTGTCAAAAAGAACCAGTACCAAGCAGTATTTCTATCCGGCGGTCAAGCATACTTCGGCAAGATCACATCACTTAGCAAAGACTACCTGACGCTCGAAGACATCTACTACCTCCGTGCCGATACCGCACCACAACCCGACACCAAGAACCAGTCCAGTTCTCAACCTCAGATCACCTTGCAGCGGCTTGGTAGCGAGTTGCACGCACCTGAGAGCAAGATGTTCATCCGTACCGATCAAGTACTCTTCTGGGAAAACATCCAAGATAGCGGCAAGGTCGTCGATGCCATCAAGCGAGACAAGAGTGGTCAGACCAACACGACAACAACCACTCCTACGACTACAACTCCAGCTCAGAAATAGTTGATCGTACACGCGTAAGACATAACCCGACTATATCCACAAGTCGGGTTATGTTTTTGCTGGGTGAGTGCGATATACTTATGGCAATATGACAGAACCTATCGTCAAGGTTCGTAAGCTCAAAAAATCTTACGACGATAAAACAGTGGTCAAAAGCGTGTCATTTGAGGTCATGCCCGGGGAAGTTTTTGGCATCTTGGGACCGAACGGTGCGGGCAAGACGACGACTCTGGAAATGATCGAGGGTCTGCGATCTATTGACGGAGGTTCGGTCGAATTAGCAGGTCTTGATGTAGCTGCCGATACACACAAAGTCAAAGAAGTCATCGGCGTGCAGCTTCAATCCACGGCTTTCTTTGACAAGTTGCAACTGACTGAGCTACTGAATATCTATGCCATGCTGTATCACCGCAAGATCAATCCGATGACGCTTCTCGAAGAAGTTCAGCTCAAAGAAAAAGCCAAAAGTTATGTGACGACCCTCTCGGGTGGTCAAAAGCAGCGATTCTCAATCGCGGCGGCTTTGGTCAACGAGCCCAAAGTACTCTTTCTGGATGAACCAACGACGGGTCTAGATCCACAGGCTCGGCGCAATCTGTGGGAGCTTGTCCAGCAACTCAAAGCAAAAGGCTTGACGATTGTTTTGACGACACACTACATGGACGAAGCAGAGTTACTCTGCGATCGTGTCGCTATTATGGACAAAGGTGAAGTGATTGCATTGGATGCGCCGCGCAACCTCGTCAAAAATTTGTTGAAGAAAGGGTTCAAAAAAGACGTCGAAGTCGAACAAGCCAATCTAGAGGATGTCTTCATCGACTTGACCGGGAAAGGATTGAGAGACTGATGATGCGAGATCTACGAGTCGTAGGCGGATTAGCGTATGCTTTCACGCGGCGATATTTTCGCGACAAGGTTGCGCTATTTTTCACATTCATCTTCCCGGTGATATTTCTCCTCGTGTTTGGGTCTATCAATCGTGGCAACAATGGTGCCAAGCTCAATGTTGCATTATTCAACCACGCTAGTTCGCCGTTTGCGACAGAATTTATCAAAAATATAGAGAGTAGCCCGACATTCAAACTACGTCCAGAAACATCGTTAGATGATGCCAAAGAAGCGATGAAGCGTTCCCAAATCGACATGATATTGGAATTGCCTGAGAATTTCGGACGTCCCAATGCAAAAGGTGTCCCGACCGGCAATATCGTCACGTATCAAAACGAAGGCAACGAAGATGCCAACCAGACCAACCAAGCCGTCCTGCAGGGCATCCTCCAGAGCGTCAACCAAAAGCTCCTACCGTACCAAGCACCCATCACGTTGACGACCAAAGGTCTCAAAGAAAGTGTTGTCAGTCGGTTCGACTATACATTCGCGGGACTGGTTGGATTCTCCGTCATGTCGCTCGGAATATTCAGTATGGCCAACGGCTTCGTGGGCGACAAAAAAGAGGGAAGTCTGAGGCGACTCAAAGTCTCGCCGATCCGCGTCTGGCAACTGATCGTGTCGACGGCGCTCAATCGTATCTTTGTAGCACTTCTGACGGTTTCATTTATGTATGGTGTCGCCGTCTGGCTGTTCCACTTCCATTTGCGAGGTGATTATTTCAACCTCCTCCTGATGCTCGTCATCGGCACGATCTGTATGTTTGGCTTCGGCATGGCCATAGCGGGTTGGGCCAAAAACGAAAACCAAGCTGCACCGTTGACGCAGTTGGTAGCATTTCCGATGATGTTCCTCAGTGGTAGCTTTTTCCCGAGATTTTTGATGGCTCCGTGGTTGCAGAAGATTTCAGATTTTCTTCCACTCACTCCTATCATCGATGGTCTACGAATGATCATGACAGAAGGCAAGACAGTGCTCGATCTCGGGCCGCAGCTTTTGGTTATCGCCGGCTGGACTGTCGTGATCTATATCGTCGCGTCATTTACGTTCAGATGGGAGTAGACAAAAACATATAAGTGTGATATAATAGTATTATGACAACATACGAAACTGATGATCAAAGTTTTCCTCAAGAAGAGCTTTCTATGACGGAAGCGTTTCGTGAGTACGACGAAGAGGTTGATGAGTATGCACAGAGATGGCCTCTCGGAAGCCAACCTGACCCTCGTTATGTCGTGCGGTCAGTTGCAGACACTGGTCGTGAGATGATAGCAAGGACCGAAATCGTGACGAGCCGAAAGAACGGCTCAAATGGGGCGCGACTGAGCCCAACGACTGTAAAGATTGAAGCAGTTCTTCCACTTCCAAGTTCGGATGCACAGAACTTCACCCCCCGAAACCTTAGGGACCAGCGTCTCGAACCACGCGATCTATCGGCTCAAGAAGATATCGGCTATCCTTCTCGTCGATTGTAGAACGATTTCGGCGTATAATACTCGCTCGTGACATTTTTTGATCAATTACCCAAGCCATTTTTTGTATTGGCGCCCATGGATGACGTGACTGATTCGGTATTTCGCCGGATGGTGGCGGCTATTGCAGCGCCAGATGTGTTTTTCACGGAATTTGTATCAGTCGATGGTTTGCAGTCGGCAGGTCGGGAGCGTGTTTTGCCCAAACTCTACTTTGAAAATCCCAAACAGCCTTTGATTGCCCAGATATGGGGACTGAAGCCAGAAAACTACGAACAAACAGCGCGTGAGCTTGTCGACATGGGATTTGCTGGTATCGATATCAACATGGGATGCCCCGAGAAGGTCATCGTCAAAAATGGTTGTTGCTCGGCACTTATCAACAACCGTGATCTTGCCGTCGAGATTATCCAGTCAGTCAAGCGCGGTGCGGATGGTCGGGTCCCGGTGAGCGTGAAGACGCGACTTGGTTTCAATACTATTGATTACACATGGCATGAGCTCTTGCTCAGACAAGGTATCGACGCGCTGACCGTACACTGCCGCACTCGCAAAGAGATGAGTCTGGTGCCTGCACACTGGGGCGCGATCAAGTCTATCGTCAGGCTTCGTGACGAACTGAGTCCTGCTACCAAAATCATCATGAATGGTGATATTGAAAGCAAGACCCAAGGGCGACAATTGGCTGAGGCGTATGGCGTCGATGGGATCATGATCGGTCGCGGTGTATTTCATGATCCGTTTTGTTTTAGCGATACATCACCATGGGCGTCGTATACGCCAGAGCAAAAGAAAGAATTGTTCCGAAGGCACATAGAACTTTTTAGAGACACGTGGCAAAACGGTGAGCGCAAATTAGTGATGCTCAACAAGTTTTGCAAAACGTATATCAACGGCTTTGACGGTGCCAAAGAACTCCGAGAGCAACTTATGGCCGCCAGGAAAGCTGATGAGCTACTCCAGCTTCTCATATGATTCTATATGGTGGGGGCGGTAGGAGTTGAACCTACCACCAAGCGGTTATGAGCCGCCTGCTCTAACCGATGAGCTACGCCCCCGAACAGGGGAAAGTATAGCAGATTATCTCTGTTATGAAATCCATCGAACCACTTTTTCGGCTTGAGGCTTTATAATGCTTACGATGGATATGTCAAAAATCCGTAAAATAACTCGTGCTGTAGTCGATGTACGCAACATCACACTCTTTTTCTTTCTGCTCTTCGCATTGTCATTGACATGGAGTACAGCCAAGACAATACGTAAAAACAAATTACTCGAAGCAGACATCGCGAGGTTGCATGCCGAATCAGATATCCAGCAACTCGAAAACAAAGTAGCGCAGCTCAACAATGAATACTACAAGACCGATAGCTTTCTGGAGCTCGAAGCAAGACGCAAACTGAACAAAGCTTTGCCTGGTGAGAAGCTCGTAATCTTACCCAAGCACAGTGAGGCTGAACTTTCGGGTGGTGAAGGTGATAAAGAATTTTTCCATACCAATACACCGCTAGAAAATGCTCGGGACTGGGTGTACTATCTCGCCCCATCGCTCAAAAAGAATTAGTTCGAATAATGGTTATTGCTCGGGATTTTTGTCAACAAGATAGATATAGATGATTGGCAAGACACCCAAGGAATTGATGATAAGTATGGCGATAAACCAGCCGGTTTGTTTGTGGTTAGCTGCTTTCCAGAGTGCTATCGCTTTCCAGACCAGCTCCCATATACCGCAGAGTACCAGCACTATTATCCACGTTGTTGAGAGATCGAAATCATTCATGGTGTAGTCCTTTCCCGACTATTGGTTAAAATCTTCAGTTCGAGTACGTCGCGAAGTGTTTCGGCACAATGGATATTTCTAGTGTGAAGTGTGTAATCGCCCGTGCGGGTGTGGATGATGAGTGTCGCGCTCAGTGCGCCTTGGTGATAGCTCTCGCCTATGACCATGTCGTATGATATCTCTTCTATATTGAGAAACAGAAGTTTTTTGTCTATGTAGAGCAGTCGCTGGTCGGTCGCGACAAATAGTGCGCGGCCATCTGCGCCTCGTCCATGCATCGCGGCGTCGATATGTTCGTCCTCATGGAGGAGGGATGGAAGTACACGACATTCGGCATAGATGAGTCCCCAAGTCGTAAAACCGCACGTTCGCAATTCATTCATGATCTGCGTCAGTCGTTCATCCGTAGATGATGAGGCGCTGCGTGTTGTCGTAGTCCTTGGTGTCAGCATGGAATGCTGTGTGTACATATCCATCTCCTCCCTGTCCTAGTTAATAACGATCAGGAAGGGAAGTCGGTGATGTATATCACAGTGAAGACACTGTGCGTTCCAGTTCGAGCAGATCCAGGATGGTGATACCGTGGCGATCAATGGCGACGAGTTTTTCTTCCTTGAGATTGTGTATCTCACGACTGATGGTCTCGCGCGTCAGTCCTGTACGCGCAGCGAGGTCGCTTTCGTTGATATCGAGACGGTATCGATGTGTCTTTTCGTGATGACCAAATCGATGACTTTCGATCACCAGTTCATACGCGAGACGCGCCCGGGCACTGTCTGACATGAGATGGACCATGCGTCCAGCGATACCTTCGAATCCTCGATAAACGCGTGCGAGAAGGTCGAGCATGATATCTGGATGATCTTTGATAAAAGCGACCGTACCGTCTGGGTCCGCTATCCTGACTATAGTTTCTTCCTCGGCTCGATAGAAAAATGCATTGGGCGTTTTGTTCAGTGCCCATGACATGGGTATGAAAGCACTTTCACCGAACAGATTGATGACAACTTCCTCGCCTTTCGCCGATATGTCGTAGACGGAGACTTTGCCTTTCTCGATGTAATATACCGACTCAGGATTCTCGCCAGCAAATAGCAAAATTTGACCTTTTGAAAAAGTTTTCTCAGGAAATTGTGAGAAAAATCGGTGTATTTTGCGCGATAGAGCGGTGCTCATACTTCTGACTATAATCTCTCTGTAGGTAAAACGAAAGTGGCTATGGGTCAAGCAGAGGCGATCTTGATCGTAAACGTTGAGCCTTTGGTTGACTGACTTTTTACACTGATACTCCCGTGTTGTTCATGCATCAATGTCTCCGCAATTGCAAGACCCAAGCCGTAGCCAGCTTGTTGATCTTTGGATCGTGCCGGGTCAGCGCGGTAAAACCGTTTGAAAATATGAGGGAGATCGCTTGCTCGTATACCGATACCCTGGTCGCGAACATGTAGTTCGACGAATTTGCCATTTTGCTTGCCTATGATATGTACGGATGTGTTTTTGGGACTGTATTTGATGGCGTTATCCAGGAGAATTGTGATGACTTGTACGAGACTCTGTGCGTGTGCTCTGACTTTGAGATCGGGTGTTTCGTCGACGACTTCTATGTTCTTGCCTTGTGCTGCCGCGACGACGTGATTGAGTGCCTCACTGACAGTTGCTTGTAGTTCTGTGGACTTGAGTACGAGCTCATGCTGTTTACTCGTGGCGAGTCTGAGAAGTGCATCAGAGAGGTCGCGTAATTTAGCGACATCCGTCGTGTTCTGACGAATGATATCCCGTGCCTCATCGATAGTGAGCTTTGGTTTGCGAAGAGCGACCTCGTTGCTCGTCTGAATAGCAGTCAGAGGTGTTCGCAGTTCATGCGAAGCGTCGCTGACAAATTGATTTTGAGAATCCATAGCCGACTCGATCGGTTCAAGCGACTTGCGAGCGAGCGCATAACTCAACAAGCTTCCTGCACATAAGACCATCACGTTCAGACCGATCAGTCTCATGATGAGTTCGTGGCGCCCTTCGTTTACTCGCTCATGTAGGAATTGTTCAACTGGTCGTCGGAACCCTTCATCATCGACGATGTTGCTGATAAACGTCCGAGAGGGAAGTTGTCGATCAAGTTGTCGCGACGTCGTATGGAAAAAGACGATACTAAAGCCAATGCTCATGAGCATGATGACACCCAAATAGGTCGCTGCCAGTCGAGCCGTGGTAGATCGGAGAAATGTCCGTACTTGGCTGACGTCTGGAAGCTTCATGTATCTCCTATCTTGTAACCAAAACCACGTATAGTTTGTATGAGATCCGGACCTCCGAAAGGTTTATCGATCTTGGTGCGTAAGTGGGTGATGAAGACTTCAACGTTATTGGGCAATATATCGGCATCAAAATCCCAGACATGAGAGATGATATTGTTTTTGCTCAAAATACGGTTTTTGTTGCGCAACATGTATTCGAGTAGGGCATATTCTTTGCTTGAAAGTTGGATCGCCGCGGATCCACGCTTGACCTCGTGTGTCGTAGTATCGAGCGATAAATCATGTGCTTCCAAGACCTCGCCTATAGATTGTTTGGGGCGTCGTAGAAGTGCGCGCACTCGCGCAAGCAAGACCTCGAACGAAAATGGCTTTGCGAGGTAATCATCGGCCCCAGTATCCAGTCCGTGGACGATATCTCGCTCTTGGTCTTTGGCCGTGAGCATGAGGATGGGAGTGTGTATCTTCTCGTCACGAAGTTTTTTGCAGACACTATAACCATCCATGCCCGGTAGCATCACATCGAGGAGAATGAGATCGTATTCATCTGTCAGCGCGCTATTGTAGCCATCTTCACCATCATACGTAACGTCGACAGCATAGGACTCTTGCTCAAGTCCTTCTTTGAGAGCCTGAGCGATGCGGTGTTCATCCTCAACAACAAGTATCCTCATAATTTGAGATTATACGAGGAAAAGTTTGAAAATCAGCTGAAATTATTGGACGACAAGTGTACCGCGGTCACTGTCATTGAGGTGATTGTGATACCCGTGAGTGCCAGTTGTGGTGACGGTGAGTGTCTTGGTTTGACCCTGTGGGACGCTCCCGACATTGAGTTCGGGATCGTCAGTGTGATCTGGATGCGGGTCAGAATCAAATTGTAGTCCGCTCGACGAATCATTTTTGATCGATACTTGGCTGCCGGATGCGACCGAAAGCGTGGCAGGCGAGAAGCCAGAGCTGGTGTAGGTGATGAGATGCGTGCTGGTTTGTGTGGATGTAGACGCCGGTGTGTTAGTTTTTGTTTCATCTGATTTGGCCGAACTTCGCACTAGCATCCACACGGGGATACCGATGATAATAGCCACAACTATTAGAATCGTGATGAGTCCACTCCGTTTCATTTTCGCACCCTCCTTAGTTGCTTATATTATCCTCGCGATGATTGATTGGGGCAACAAAGTATTTCGTTTGTTGATTATCGGAAACTATACGAACCAAATGTCGTATCATGACTAATGAGCATAAATGAGGGTGATATGAAACGCATACAGTCGCTACTAAAAAGCTGGAAATTTTGGATCATTGTGTGTGTGGTGTTGGGTGGATCGGCAGTCGCATATGTTGTTATGCACAAAAAGCAATCTGCCAAAAAACCATCCACACCTACTGCAGTCCAAGGTGCTGTAGTGACAGAGTCAACATTCACTCCAAGCGAAGAGCAGCCGGACAAAAAAACATTTGCGTGGGCGGGTGATGTCGACGATCCCAAATACATCACTTTGTCGAGCATTGGTATAGGCGGGTATGTACAAAAAGTCGGCATCGATCAAGTACAGGCTATAGCAGTACCAAACAATATATATATGGCTGGTTGGTATGTAGATTCTGTCCAACCCGGCAAACCGGGACTTAGTGTGATCGATGGTCATGTTGATGGTGTGACGAAAAATGACGCGATTTTTGGTAGGTTGAAAGACATGAAAATTGGCGATGAGATACAAGTCGAGCTCGGGAGCGGCGTAGTCAAGAAATACCACGTGATCAGTACGCAAACGGTCGCGACAAGCGAGGCGGTCAACTATCTATTCTCGCAACAGCCCAATGTCAAAAGCCAGCTCAATCTCATCACATGTACTGGCACGTTTGATAAAACCGCAAAGTCATATGACAAACGAGTCATCGTCTCTGCGGCGCTTGTGGAGTAAACATATCTAAAACAGCACAGTTTCCTGTGCTTATAACGTTTCTCTTGTGCGTATAAGGTGCTAAGTCTCATTGTAGCCAGACTTCTAGGCAGGCATGTCTACGCACTAACATGTATTCGTACGAACAAATATATTCTCATGTTCTATATGCTTTCTGGTACGTTCACGACTCAGGCATGTGTGCCTTGTTGTGAGTTGGTGAACGCCGGAGCGTGTCCGGAAGTCATATATCGACAAGCAGCTGTCTACTAGGTGGCGGCCCGCATGATGCTGCCGTTCCAACCAGAGGCTTTCCCAGGTTTCCCCAGGTCTGCTTAGAAGGTCTAGCGAGTACCATGCGTCCGAGTCCACATCTGCTATCCTCCGCAGTCTACAATCCATTGGATGGAGACTGGATAGCGTCGCGTGATCGAGCTTTGATCTCTCGTGCCTACCTGGTCTTGGTTATCCCCCGATAGTCACACTACTCTCGTAGCGAAAACGTGGCTTTAGTCCTGCGTAGCAACTTATTAAGCTACTAGCAGACAGCTGTGTGTCGATACATTGTCGAGAAGAGAATACGTTTGTTAGTTTTAATACTAGCACACCATAGGCAATTTGTCAAGTTTGAAATTCTAGCGGTGTGATGTTTGTCTCTGTTTCAGGGATAATTTGAACGTACTCGTACGACAAGGCATGTGTAGACCAAAACTGTTTTAACTTAGGACTGTTTGAGCCAGGTTGAGGCTCGGGCGGTGTTTTGGTTCCGAGAAACACCGTGACGAGCACATACGTATTTGGTTCTTTTGCTCGAAGTAGTTTGATATGCAGCGTCCTGACTTCTGGTCCTTGTTTGTTTTTGACCAGCCGACTGTAGCCTCTTCGCCCGGGTCGTTTTGCGAAGACGCTTTCATCGGCAGAGTCTGTTTCGACCAGGTTTGATCGTCCGATAGATTTGCCAAAATCTATATCAGTTTCAAAAGATTTCTCGTTACGAGAAGAAATTTTCTGCAGAGCTTCGAACAGAAGATGCAGGAGTGCAGGATCCAAGTGACTTCGAGGTCGATCGATGACTCTTTCGTTGGTGGCGAGCGTCCCCAATGTTCTGATCATATGAGGATCATATCAAATAGAGTGCGCCATGTTCATTCGTGATAACCCTACTACGAAATACAGACGAACTAAATCACAACAGCAAAAACTTGCTTTTGCTCAAAACGCTAGTGCATACTGAAATAGTACTTAATGGAGGACGGTATGAGGTATCAAATAGGTGCGTATGCAAACACGACCAAAACCAAAAGTCTGCAATTCATACTCATAGCACTCGCATTCCTGGCGACATGTATATGGGGATTAGCGAGCGGTAAAGTTGAAGCGGTCGTAGGCGGGCCTACTTGTAATGTCCCCTCAAATTACTCAACGATCCAGGCAGCAGTGGATGATATGGGGTGCACGACAATTAATGTTGCAGCAGGTACTTATGTCGAGAATGTAAATATCACTCGGAGTTTGACGCTTCGCGGTGCCAAAGCCGGAGTTGATGTCAGTGGACGAACGGCCGCTGGCGCACAAGAGTCGACGATTAGTGGGACAGGAGCTGATACTGCATCTGTGACTATCAACGCCGGCAATGTCGTCGTCAATGGGTTCAGTATCACCAATGCCAATCATGGTTTGGGTGTGATTGTGAAGACAGCAGGGGATGACGCAGTTATCAAAAACAACATCGTCGATAATGTGGGTAATACTACATACCCAGGTCCAACAGTGGGCGTCTATCTCGAATTTGGCCCTGATGACGTTCGAGTTACGGACAATAGGATTAGCAATGTCAAAGCTGGTACCGGCTCGGCACAGGGCATTTTGGTAGGCGATAGTACCTCAACAAACCCCAGCCTTGGTGTGGTAGTTGATAACAATACGATCACAGATGCGACAAGTACTAGCAAAGGCGCGTATGGTATCCAGTTTAACAACGGAGCAAAGTCCACTGGTTATGTTACTGGCAAGATAACAAACAATACTCTGAAAAACTTAAACGGTAAATGGGCACACGCTGTTGGTCTTGAGGGTGACACTCCTAATGTTGTTGTCCGCAAAAACACCATCAGTAATCTAACATCTGTCGGAATTGATAAAGTCGCAGTTTGGTTCGAGGATAACGATTTCTTCTTTACCGTTGATGTAAATCGAAACAGCCTCGATGTCGGAACCAGTGCTGCAGGTATTGCAGTGGCGTCCTCTCTCGTTACGAAGTATCCCACGCTGACAGTTGACGGTACATGTAACTGGTGGGGGAGTAAGGGCGGGCCCGGTCTTGTAGCGTCTGGCACAGGTTCACTCGTAAGTCCAGGAGTTGACTTCAAACCTTGGCTTAAATCATCTAAGTTGAAGGGTGATTGTGGCGACAAGGGTGATTTCAATGATCACAGCTTCGGTCACAAGAATGACGACAAAGATCGATGGGACTGGAAGGATTAGGTAAATCCAGCTCATCGCTAAAAGGACCGGCCTAAGGTTGGTCCTTTTAGATTTGAATAATACGGAATCGGCGATATAGTTTTAGTAGCTATGCAGAAGTTTAAGCACTATTTGTTGCTGAGTCAGATAAACCTTTTCGGATGGCTAGCATTAGCGAGTGTCTTGGCATCGAGTGTTGTTTTCAGAAACGGGGGAGTGAGCAACTACGGCAATCACTACAATACTGTTCTATTCTATTCGTTCGCATTCTTAGCAGGTGCATTCTATCTATATCTCGCTGCCGAATCACTCTTGGTGTTGGATCGAAGATTCAAAAACTTAGTCCGTTATCTCAATGTCCTGTGCGTCCTCTTGCTGTCAGTCTTTGTCACCACGTTTCCGCGCCGATTTGGGGATGTTTTCTCGGATATTCATGACAATGTGAGCAAAGTTTTGTTTGCCTATGAGTTCTTGTTGGCGCTTTGGCTGGTCGTGAAACGACCCAAGCTCGACACTCTCGGTTATATGTTGATCATGGCAGCAGGTTCGATCATAGGATTATTGTCATCGATGCACAAACTGAACTTGATGTTGGTTGGACAGATGGGTGGCGCACTTGGCTTCGCTCTATTGCTCGTAATCATTTTGCCAAAAGTAGTCGCCAAAGAGTCACGAGGGATCTCTGATTAACTTGCCCGAATGCCGTTCGGCTGGATTACCCACCACAAACCTCCATGTGTACGTATATTGTGGCATTTCACCTCTCCTGGTTTTTCGTGCGCATAGTAATACAATGGATGGCCGTTGTAGGTAACCTGGATGCTGCCATCCGTGCGCGTTGTCGTCCCAAGAAGTTCATTTTTGACACCGCCGGTTGCGCGTGGTGCCCCGTCGGTGAGCACAGGTGGCCACGCGTCAGCGCAATCCCCATAGCACTCAGCTTTAGTCGATTCTTCCAGTTCCCATATGTAGATGGCTTGTTTGTTTTCGTCAAAAAGTATCGTACCGAACTGACTGTCGCTAGTCGTTATGATGGTTCCCGTGGATATTTCTTTCAGTTTGGTGTCTTGCGTCTGCGTATTTTCAGCGGAGTTAGTAGATTGTATCGACTTTTGTTGGCCTCCGGAATTTGATCCCCAGATTTTCCAGCCCGCGAAGCTTAGAGTACCTGCAATAAACAAAATTAGCAGTATTGTCAGTGGTCCGATACCCTTTTGATGTAGTTTGACCATATGATTAATTGTAGCAAAGGTTCAATGCAGGACCCGAGTTAAAGACTAGCTAAGAGGGGCGACAAGCGTGACTTCAATGATCGCCACTACGGCCACGAAGATGATGACAGAGATCGATGGGAGTCGAATGATTAGTTGGTGTTGATAGTAGGAATGGTGATGTATCTCGGGTCGGTATTGTCGCCGTGCCAGACGTATGTATCATTATTGGGCGGCTTTTCGCTTGGAATAGTGGTTGAGGTGGTTATGGCATCGGCGTGGGACATGACCGAGTTTTTTGTTTGTGAATCTGTAGGGGGTCGATGTCAGTGTCTATATGCTGAGGGGGTTGCGGCGCCAATGCTGCCCGCTATGACAAAACCTACCAGCAGCCACTTACCGCGCATTGCCGCCAAGGCCAGTGTTGGGAACGCCGATGACGTTTAGCGCCAAGCCTACAGGATCGACAATGTTACCGTCGGCTACACCGTCTTGATCCAGAACTGACCCATCGGTAATCTGGTAAACGGCCTTGATTGCAGTTTCGCCGCCGATTGTTACTTTTGTCAACATAGCTGACGTGATGGTTGTATACGAGGATCCACCGTTCCATTTTCGCAGAACTACGTCACTTAAATCTAAATTCCCATAGAAATAAACCGTCACGCTTGCGGTTGCGCCTGGTGTGTTGCATCTGGCGACAAATTTCACTAGTCCGGTAGGGTAGTCGTAAGCCGCGTCTTTGTACTCGCTTGATTCCCCTCCGACCAGCACGTTAAAGTTCGAATCACAGGTAGTCTGGAGTGAAGTGAAGCTATTGGAAACTGGGTTAAAAAATGTCGTTACATTTGTTTGGTTACTGTCAGGAATGCTATCGTTGTTGGCGTCACCGATTTGCGGGCCCGATCCTTCTTCTGTATCTGAATAGTTGTCATCGTCTCCGTCACTCGGGTGGTTTGCAAATACGAGCTCAGGATAGCCACTATTGGTTTTCCAGGTGTTCGTAAAATCCCAAGCCGTCAAAGGAGCGACGCTGTTGTTGTTTTTGAAATAGTCGGCGATCGAACCTCCCGAGTTGACACCTGTGCCTGTGCCGCTGCCGCCCGATGTAGTGCCTAGGCCCGTGCCACTGCCCTGGAAGTATAAGTTGGAAAGTGTCGCACCATTCTCTAGACTTCCGACCACCTCACCAACCGAATTGGCACTTGGTCCGCTTATTGTTCCATCAAAGAATAAGTTGGTAGCTGATGTCGGGTCGGCGACACCATCAGCTGATCCAAACAAACCGCCCGTATCGCTTGTGCCGTCGTAGGTAACCGCTGCGCTACTGTATGAATCACTAATGGCTGTACCCGTACCCAGGACGCCGAGTAAACCTCCGCGCGCGCCGATTGAGCCAGCCGAGTAGATATTCGATATGACCGTTCCGACCATTACTAGGCCGCTGATACCGCCCGTATAGCGACCACCACTCAGTTGAACCGTTCCGTTATACCAAGATTTGCTCAATGCCCCACCCACCACAGTCCCAATCAAACCGCCGCCATTGTATCCTTCTACA
>CAZWNK010000007.1:0-23432 GCA_964635445.1 uncultured Candidatus Saccharibacteria bacterium
CAAAACTCACTTCCCCGCTCCTGAGAATTATTTAGAAGGAAGTGTTTTTGCAGTAGCATTTGGATATATCGATGGTGCGCGTAAAGATATGGCGTTCGCTCGCGAGGTGGCTGAAAAAAGAGGTGCTTACGGGCCTGTTCGCAAGAGAAATGACGAAGAACTTCATCGAATATACGATGAGTATGAAAATCGACTCGATAAAGCGGATGGTACTCTAGCAGTTCGGCTCGCTGCCCAGGCTCGGGCTGAGGTAGCTGCCGTCGAAGCGGGCGAGCGTCTCGTTGTCACCGGACAGGCTCACCTTCTCCCGGAACGGAGCGGCATACTGCGAGGCCTTGTATCACAGACGACAGCGGTCGATTTACTTACTGATGCAAGTTAGTTATAAAGTTAAAGTTCTTAAGCAAAAATTGCCTATACCTCACGCTGGGCTTCAAAAGCCTCGCGAAGGTCTTCAGCATACGCCTGAACAGGTTCGGCAAGATCCGGCTGCTCAACGGTATGCGCGTAGCTTCGAAGTACTACTCGTTCACTCCCGTCATCACACGGAATGACCGTAACGCGAGGAAAAGCAAACGACGTCTTACCGGACCCATGATCCGGAAGCTCTAATATCATAAGATTGTTTCCATCATGTTGCCGTGCAACTGCGACTTTGCATCCATCAAAATTCACACACGGCGTCATAGTGCGGCCATCAGCAAAATCAACAATAAGTCTCGACAGGGCTTCAACAGCGCTGGTCGAATCGTAAGGAGCAACGCGTTCACCTCGTGCTGTTTTCATAAACACAGACTAAAACGAAGTAGTCTATTTGTCTAGATTTTGATGTATTTTGTGAGTTTTTTGGTCGTGAGTTGCTGGTCGAGATATTGATCCAAGTCACGATATGCTATGAGGATATGTGCAATTTTCACCTTCTGGCCGTCGCTTTCCAGTACTTTCATGATCTCAAGGCCACGAGGTGTCTCAGTGACATCAGACACTTGATTGACTTGCAGCGAGTAGATCGTCTCGAGCTGCGCAGCAGTGAAATCACGACTGCTTCGCGTGATAGTCTTGTCGATCACGCCACCGTTTGCCTTGGTATCGGCATCATCTGAGTTGGCTTTGGCCGTTTCACCAAAATCTGCACCAGCTTTGATCTGTTGGAGAACCGACTCGGCCTTCGCGACTTTGTCCTTGTCGATCACGGCGCGTATTCTCTGCCGCCACAGCTGCTGGTAGAGTACGCGACGTAAGTCTGCTTCCGACCAATCGTAAAAACTCCTCAACACGCCTTCAAAGGTCTTATTGTCGCTTATCACCTGCTGACCACGAAGCTGCGTCACCGCTACATCAATATCATGTTTGTTTACAGTCACGCCGTTTTGCTTGGCAAGCTTACGAACATACTCATCTCTCAGGACTTTTTGCAGAGTCAGCTGCTTGATACCTTCATATTGACTCTTGCCTTCTGGAGAGTTGAAATCCAAATTTTCCTGCGTGCGTTTGTAGTACAGATAGTGTCGCAGTTCGAACAGATATTGTTCATACGGGACGAGGTCGCCATCGAGTCGAGCTACAGGAAATGGCGCCAACTTGGTGATGTTGTATCCAAAGGCACTGGTACTTTGCTGGCGGTAGAGCAAAAATCCTGCATACAGCACAAAACCACCGATCGCCAGAACGGTGAGAAATGTTGAAATAATAAGCACGCGGTGCTTCGAATGCTGAAGCGGGTATTTGAACTTGCGAGCACGCTTCAATACCTCTTCACGGTGTTCAGCAACAGTCTGATTGGTAATTGCACCTTCCGGGGCTTGTTTGCGGCGTCTCAGTCGATGTCGTAACTTCTCCATATTATGCGACCGTCACTGGTACAATTCCTTCTTCTTTAATGATTTTGATGATCTTTTCGTGAACCTCAGCTGGATGATGGACTTGCTCGATAGCCAGGTTGCCGACAATGGTTTGTATCAATATTGTACCAAATCCGAGGAGCGTTTCTTGCACCCCCGCTATCTCGTACGTCACGCTTTGGATCTTATCGAGACCAAGATCCACCACACTTCGTCGGAAAAAACCACTTTGCTTGACCTGGATGAAGCGTTGATCGGTCACAATATAGACACTAAAATACCACCTCACCCACGACGGGATCATCAAGATGATGCCCACCAACAACCCAATAGCTAGGCCACCAAAAAACCAACCCATGCCGAGATCAGGTTTGAGTGCAGCAGGTATCACCCCTGCGAGCGGTCCAAACGATGCCAAGATTAACCCTTTTCGCATCACCACTGGATGATGCCGAAATACATACCGAACATCTTCATCATCGTGCTGACCTTCAAAATATTTGTGGTGTGTTTCAGTAGGCTCTTGCTCGAGCTTTTGATCGTCTTCGGCCATAGCATAAGTATCGTGTATCAGAGGAGAAGTAGCAAGTAAAACATGGTATCCCCGAGAGGAATATAGCGCCTACGCGCATATACCTACGTCGCTTTCTCAAAGCAAGCTTCTGCGAGAGCTCCTTGTTATCGAACCTCGGCTACGCCGTATGGTTCGCTCGCTTCAAATATACCATTTCAAATTCCTCACTACATGAGGAGTTTGAAATGGTATCCCCGAGAGGAATCGAACCTCTAGCTTCTCCTTAGGACGGAGCTATTTTATCCATTGAACTACGGGGACTAGCAATGCACAGTGTACAAGATACGCACGTTAAATCGAAGTCGCTAGGTTCTCACGCTCGAGCTAGTTTCGACGCAAGCAGGAAGCACGGAACAAACTGTATAGATAATACAGCGAAGTGAGTACTGGACTGATTGCGTCGGAAATAGCCGAGAGGCAATCAGAGTGATGAGCTCTACTCATCAGCAGGATTGCCGGCGTGATGACCTAGCGCTCGGGTAGCATGTGTTTCTGATGAATCGTATCGTATTCGAACAATTCATCTTTTTTGAACCAAAGATTGACCTCGAACTCAGCTTCTTCAGCATTGCCAGACGCATGCACGAGATTACGAATTGGCCGCATGTCGTTGTTTGCCAAGGATGAAGAATCAAATGAATAATCCCCTGTTATTGTTCCGGGTTGAGCTTTAAGAGGTAGTGTATGACCTCGAATTTTCCGTACTACCTCGATAGCATGTGGTCCCTCCAATACCATCGCGACAACTGGACCTGATGTCATGAAATCTACGAGCCATTTTTGGATCTCCATACCGATTGTATGTGCGTCATCAGTACCGAAGAAATCGTGAGGATTCATACCCAACTCTTTGTAGTTGTCGAGTGTCTTGTTCCCCATACCCTCGATAAAGTCTGTTCGATCTATTGGATAATGCGTGTCGAGAAGTTTTTTGTCAGGCTTGAACATCTTAAGGCCTACGATTTTAAGACCGACTTTTTCAAATCGATGAATGATATCGCCAACAATTCCTCGTTCGATGGCGTCCGGTTTGATAATAATGAGCGTACGTTCCATGCTGAAACTCCGTTTATTTTTGCGTCTTGTACCCGGCTATTCTACCCCGCTCACCCAGATATGTCACCCCTGCTATACTGGAACCATGTACATAAGCGAAATTCTGACAGATTTCCTCGAATACTTGGAGGTTGAGCAAAACCGCTCGCAGAAGACTGCCGAGAATTATCACCATTACCTCATGCGCTTTATAGACTTTGCAGACGACATAGAAGTATCCAAGATCAATCCTGAACTTATTCGTCGATTTCGACTATGGCTCGCTCGCTATCAGGACACGAATGGCAAGGAGCTATCTAAGATAACGCAGACATATCATTTGATAGCCTTGCGGAGTTTTTTGAGATATTGTGCCAAGCGCAATATCGAGACGATGACGCCCGACAAGATCGAGCTACCCAAAGTCGTACGCAAACAAATCACGTTTATATCGCCAGAGGAGCTAGCGCGACTATTTCAGCAACCAGACACCGCAACCCCTCAAGGGCTCCGAGATCGAGCCATCCTCGAGCTTCTCTTCTCTACTGGCCTGCGTGTATCCGAACTCACAAACGTTGATCGAGATCATATCAATCTCAAACGTTTAGAATTTATGGTTCGGGGGAAAGGCCAGAAAGACCGCCCAATATTTGTGAGTCGTGAAGCAGCGACTTGGGTAGAAGAATACCTCAAAACTCGCAGCGATACTGCTCGGCCACTTTTTATCAGCTACAGCGGTGTTCAACAAAGCCAGATTGGCACAGATGGCAATTATCGCCGCCTGACACCCCGAAGTGTCCAGCGACTCGTATCACACCATGCGCGCAAAGCCGGTATCACGAAGCACGTGAGCCCACATACCCTGCGCCACTCTTTTGCAACCGATCTCCTGATGAACGGTGCTGATTTACGCTCCGTCCAAGCCTTACTTGGCCACAGCAACATATCGACAACACAAATCTACACACACGTCACTGATCCTCACCTCAAAGAAGTCCACGAACGATTTCACAGCGAGACGATCTCAGGGGAGTGATTTGCACGATGGCGTCGCACTCGCACTATCATCAGTGACACCCTGACCGTTCGCGCCAGTTCCGACACTTATCTGCTTACAAATGCCCTCGGCTGATTCGATGGCAAATTCTGGAACACCTGTCGTATCGATATTGTTCGACAATGGAACTCGAACACGAATACGCCGATACACATCATTCGCTCTACCCGTCACATCTATCTCTGCTTGAGATCCCGGTGCTATGACCGTGCTGCCGTTTCGCAGCGTGATCTGGACCTGTGCAGCCCGATACAACATGCGTAAACGCAAAAGAGCGCGCGGTGTTGCTGACGCGAGATTGATTGTCGCCGTACAGACATAGCCATTTGTCGCTGCTGCGGCATCACAGGTGCTTGTTGCGCTCGACACGCTGTTCGTCCCCAATTCTCCATACGTCGTCCCTGTCGCTGCGGGTACGAAAAATACATTGGCAGCCCTAGAGAGAACTTCCTGTCTCGATGTTGAGCCTGCACTAGAGGCAATGGGCACGACGAGCGTTCTTAGTACGCCCGGGGCATTCCAGTTTGTTACAGTAGGAAATGAGATATTACTTCTCAGCTGAAGTCCACTTGACCATACGAAATTGCCACAGGTGCCGTTCGCCCTATACCACTGGCAGGATTGGGCAGCCATAGCACCATCACCGTTCACGTCCGTACCTGCGTTGATATGCCATTTAATCTCAATTTGATTGAAGCTTTGCCCTGGGTTGATGTTGAGCTGTGTCGCATCAGTGATATTGACGGAGTATTTCATATTCAGAAGCGACGTCTTAATGAGCTGACATGTGTACTCTATGTCCGCCGGTGAACCCGATGTCGGACCGGGCTTGATAATGTTTGGCGATGAGCCAAGCGACCCACTCAGGGACGGCGCACAATCAGTGTCATTTATGCTCGGATTGCCAGATTCATTCAAATACTTGATAGCATCCTGGACCCCCGTTTCGGCTGCATAGAAAGCCTGTGTGCTCAATTGCTGATCGGTAGTCTGTCGTTGGTTGACTATCATGGTCCTGATAAATCCTGTAGTCAGCACGGACAGTACAATCGCCAGCAACATGACCGTTATGAACGACATCATGCCTCGCTCGTCATTGCGCAGTTCGTCCATAGAATACCTCATAGTCATAAGCATTATATCCTAATTTGTCCGCGCATATACCGCCGTACGGAGACTAGCGGTAGCGCAATATTGATTACCGGCTGTGAATCCCCCGGCACAGCGCTTGGTCGATAATGCAATCCCCCTGCTCGAATCAGTGTACGGCTCGAGAATTGTCGGGCTATTCACGATATCCGCATATGCAATCGTTAAGTAGAGTTCGTTATTACTAAAATTAAACCCATGGACTGAAAAATTACCACTCAAGAAATCATATGAGTCTGCCGTGGAGCTAAGTACTGTATTGAATGAAGTGGCATCAGTTGGGCACGCAAGAGATCCAGCGATGCGAAACTTGGCCAAGACATGACGATTGGGACTAGATTGATTCGTGTCGGCCAGTCGATTTTCGCGGATGAGGTAGATCGCAGAGTTGGTGCAAAGCGCCTTATTGTAGTCGGCACTTCCTGAGATGGGAATTTGGACAAATGTCGGACCTTTCCCGCCAGTCGTCTGAATTTCTTTGACGATATCCTCAGAAATGGCTCGCGCCGCTTCTTGGGCTTTTGTCGTCGATATACCCTTGTAATACATGGCGTTGATTTGTATGAAAACAACCAGCGATATCAGGACGACAAAACTGAGCACTGACATTGCGAGTAAAAGCTCGATAAGCGTGAATCCCGATTGTTTTCGACGAAGTTCTACCATAGACGATACCTGTATTCTACATTCTCGCCGTTGACTTGGTCGCCGGTACCACCCGCCGCTTTCCATGTCGCCCTGAGTACAAACTGTGGAGGTGCCGGCGTCGATTGATACGTAATTGCGACATTATATCGTCCGTCTGGACCAATACCACAAGGTTGGCCACTTGCCAACAGTACGGGATTGGCGGAGTTTGGTACAAAGCAAAATGTGTTTGTACTCAATGAGCTTAGATTCCACGAGGAACTATCCCGATAAGCCCGCAAGCGTTCAGCTTGGCCCTCTAGTACTTTTAACGCTTCGATACGCTCCTGACTGGCCTGACCAACCCGCAATCCGCGACGTGCAATCGCATACGTGCCGCCCAAAAGTGCGCCGAGCACTGCGATAGCCAGCGTCACTTCGAGAAGTGTATCGCCCGATTGTTTCAGTATTCGCATAGAAGACATATACCGCATGAGCCTATGGTCCACATTTATCAAACTCTAGATCGACAGAGAGCTTATCGTTTTTACGACCTATGATGAGCTGAGCTTTTTGATTGCCATCAGCTCGTTTAAAACATAGATATTGCGCGCTTGGATTCCCGTAATAAGCGCTAGTCCCACTTACTGTATTGGCAGTCGATGCATAAAGAGACGACTCTATCAGCTGAGCCTGTTTTGACGCATCATTTGCGTTCGCACTCGGATCAATTATTGTTTTACTAATCGTGACGGGTACGACTTGATAGTTGAGTTCCTTGAGGCCATTGAGAAATCCAAGTGCCGCTACTGTACTCGACGCTGCAGTCGTATCGTATGTCGTCCCAAACCCGAGCGCACCTTGCGTGCTCAGATCTACGCCAGTCACTGAATACGCACCGTTGGTGCCTCCAGTATGCGGAATAACCACAGTCGGCTTCACGGCACCGATACGAGACGTTCCGCCCGCACTGATATCACGACTATCGTCAGATAAGCTTTTAGACCCAACCACCGTATAAATACGGTAGGCAGCCGGATCGCCCGCCACGCCAAAGGTTATGAATTTACCAAGAAAGATGCAATTTTTAGAACCTGAGGCCCCTGCGGTTATCGTCATACCTGGACTACTACTATCGCTGCACGTAGCGCTCGTATTACCAAATACACCATCTGTCACATCATTGGCGACACTTTTGACCATCGCCTCAAGGTCACGCATCGACTGAGAAAACTGGACAGTGCGATTCCGGGTACTAAAACCAGATAATGCCACCACGATCAGAGCCGACGAAATCGCCAGAAAGAGGATGACTTCAATCAGGGTGTACCCCCGTTGTCCAAGCATGCTTTCAGTATAGCATGAGCACTTTAGTTCAGCTGGTACTTGCGCTTGTACCAGTTGATCATGGCGATACCAAATAGTTTCGCGAGAATAATTCCCATGATCAGATACGGTCCAAAAGGTATAACCTGTCGTCGGTGTAGTTTCAGGCGCTTAGCAAATACAAGCGGGATGATGGAAAGCGCACCGAGGAGTGCACCAGCATATATCGCGATCATGGCCTGCAACGGTCCAAGCTGCAACCCTATCAAGATACCGAGCTTTACATCTCCTCCACCGATCCACTTACCTTGGCTCAGTTGATAAATGACATAGAATAGCCCCCCACCGACCAAAACGGCTAACACACCCGTCCGAACTCTATCGACGCCGCCATGAAAAAATAGGATATGTGATGCAAGCGACAACAAAGCCAGATATAGAAGCGGATACATGATTTTATCTGGTAGAATCAACCACTTGATGTCATAGATAGCCATCGCTACCAGACCCGTCAGCATAATGATCCATACAACAAAATCAAACAGCCCCTGCCCTTGCAGTTGCTGCGGCCAAAACCAGTACGACCCGGCCACGAGAACACCCATAACCAGCTCAATAATCGGCATCTCTCGCGAAAGTCGAGTTCCACAATACCGACACCGTCCTCGGAGCATAATCCAACTCACAACTGGTATTAAATCCCCGACACCAAGCTGGTGATGACAGTGTTCGCATTCTGAGCGACCCTTCACCCAGTCTTTGTTCTCGTGCAGTCTCCAGACGAAAGCCTGAATAAAACTCCCCAATACTAAACCCAAGCCCCCCAATAGTAGTGCAATACCCTCTCTGCTCATGACTACTACCCTATCAAAAAGAGCGACTTATGAAAAGTCACTCTTTGCCAATTTTGCAATATTTTGTTTATGCTTATTTGTTTGCTCGACAGGCATAGCCTTTGTCTAAGACCATAACAGCTGCTATATCTTTGGATGACGAGGTGGATGAAAGGGTCCCGGCCACTGAGGCACTGCACTGTGCCGACGTACGATACATAATCGTGCCTGAACTCCCCGACGGAACGCTTCCGATAGACGTTGTGAAATCAAATGTGTACGCATTGCCCGTCGGATCTTTCCATGTCTCTCCTGCCGCCGTCATATAGGTAGGCACGAAGCTGCTCGCGTTGGTCATACCGACTGCATCCGCTGTAGGATAATTACCTTTAGTATTGCTCGCGTACGATTCAAGCTGAGAAATAAGTCGCCCAAGGTCTGATTTTCGCTGCGTATCGCGGCGGGACTTCTGTAAATTTGGGATCGCCCATAACACCAACAACAAAATCATAGCCGATATGCTGAGCACCAACACGACTTCGACGATCGTAAACCCACTGTACTGATACTTGTTGCTGTGTGATCCTGTCAGTTTTGTACTCATTTGCTTCGCTTTTTATCCTTAAAACACAAGAGCGGTCACTGCACCGCTCTTGTGTCAGAAACTCTGAGTTATTGCTCCTACTTGTTGCCTTGACAGATGTAACCCTTTTCGAGAACCATGACAGCCGCTACATCGCGAGCCGAAGTACTTGAAGACAACAGACCTGCAGTACTGCTACACGTTGCGGAGGTTCGATACATGATCGTGCCCGTTCCTGTAGGCGCAGTACCGACAGCCGTCGTGAAATCAAACGTATATGCTGAACCAGATGGATCTTGCCATGTTTCACCACCTGCCGTCATATAGGTTGGTACGAAACCACCGGCATTGGTCATACCAGCAGCTGAAGCAGCCGGATAATTACCACTGTTATTGCCTGCATATGATTCGAGCTGCGCTAGCATACGACCCAAGTCGCTCTTGCGCTGCGTGTCACGTCGTGACTTTTGTAGTGAAGGTAGAGCAAAGAAGACCATAGCTAGGATCATGGCTGCGATTGCCAAGACCAACACGACTTCGATGATCGTAAACCCTTTATCTGATTGTTGTTTTACTCGCATAAATACCACTCCTTTTTATGGCGAAATAATAGGCTTAATTGCCCTTATGTCTGACAGTGTACCCGGGAACATGTCTAAGCGCAAGCGCTTTCTAACGGAAGGTCGCATTTCCCACCAATGAGTAGATCGGAAACAGCACAGCACCCACCATCCCACCCACAATTATGGCAAGCACGACCATCAGGACAGGCTCCACAGTCGTCGACAGTGCCTTCACTTCATTATCCAACTCTTTCTCATAATACCCTGCTGTCCTCTCGAGCATTTTGTCGAGCGTACCTGATTCTTCGCCGATTTCAATCATCTGCGGTACAAGCTGTAGGAAATTTTCATCGTTGACGATGCTCGACGATAGCTTTTCGCCGCCCTTCACTTTCTCGGCAGCTTTTTTCAGTGACGCTTCAATGTGGACATTATTGACGGCTCGCGCTGTTATATTCAGCATTTCAAGCAGTGGCACACCACTTGAGATCAAAGAAGCGCCTGTACGACAAAAACGAGCCATGTAGAGCTTCATAAAAAGTGTATTGAACGGAGGGAGCGACATTTTCAATCGATCAAAAAACCTATGCCCGTCGAGTGAGGCCATGTAGCGACGAAAACCGAATACCAACAATACGATAGCAATGATGACGATGTACCAAAAGCGACTGATGACATTGGCAACTGATAAAAGCAGGCGTGTCATAATCGGTAGTTCTTTATGCAAATCTTTGTACAACGACCCTACTTGCGGTAAGACTGTTTTCATCATGAAGACCACGACGACGCCGATGACCACGAGAACGATCGCGGGATAGACCATAGCGCCTCTGATCTTTGACAAGATCTCAGCATCAGCTTCTTGTTGGTTGGCAACGCGTTCCAGTGCTTTATCGAGCGTACCCGAGGACTCACCTGCTGCAACGAGACTTGTAAAAACTTGATTGAACACCTGCGGGTGACGCTCCATACTTTTAGCAAGCGTGTTACCCGATTCTACATTGGACAAAATATCCTGGATGACGGATTTGAACACCTTGCTTTTGGTCTGGTTTTGAACAGTTAACAAGCTCTTGGTGAGTGGTAAGCCAGCGCTAATCAGCGTCGATAGCTGTCGTGCGAAAACGACACGATCCTTTGATCGAACGCGGTTACGCAGTGAGGACAGGATCGAAATACCAGACCCTTGTGCGTGTACGTCAATAGGCGCCAAACCTTGTTTGGAGATGAGTTTTGCAGCAGCCCGCTCATTCTCGGCCTGAACTTCTGCTTTGATGATTTTGCCACTTTTGGGATCTTTGGCCTTGTACTCAAAGGTCTGCATGCCCGCGTTAGCTCCTCATGAGCCGATCAAGCTCTGTTTTGTCCACTGCATAATTGGCGGCTTCATCGTACGAGATCGTACCGGCATGAATCATGTTGACGAGCGTCTTATCCATCGACTGCATACCAAACTCTGCACCCGTCTGGATAACAGCATCAAGTTGATGGGCCTTACCTTCTCGGATGATATTACGAACCGCAGGTGTCGCGATCAGCACCTCGGCAGCAGCGACGCGCCCTCCGCCGATAGCCGGGACTAGACGTTGCGAGCATATCGCCATCAAGATATTAGCCAGCTGAGCTCGTACCTGGGGTTGTTGATGTGGCGGAAAGACATCGATCATGCGATCGATACTCTGCGAAGCAGAGTTGGTGTGCAGCGTCGCAAAAACCAAGTGTCCTGTCTCGGCGATAGTGATGGCTGCACTGATCGTCTCGAGATCGCGCATCTCACCAATGAGGACAACATCGGGGTCTTGGCGAAGTGCCGATCGTAATGACGCCGCAAACGAGTAGGTATCATAGTGCACTTCCCGCTGTACGATAACTGATCGCTTTGATTTATGCGTATACTCGATCGGGTCTTCGATGGTGATGATATGCAGAGGGCGTTCATTGTTAATTTTATCGATAACTGACGCAAGTGTCGTGGACTTACCCGATCCAGTCGGCCCCGTTACGAGTACGAGACCACGTGGGTAATCAGCAAAGCTGTTGACGATAGGCGGCAATCCCAACTTCTCAACAGGCGGGATTTCATTGGGGATCAGACGAAGAGCGGCTGCTAGGTTGCCGCGCTCATGAAACGCATTGACACGAAACCGGCCAAGATCGCCAAATGCAAAAGAAAAGTCGAACTCCTTGTCTTTGAGTAAGATCTGTTTTTGATCTTCATCCAAGACTGCGAAGATAAGCGTTTCAACGTCGTCTTCACTCAGCGGATTAGTGCTGACAACTGGTGTAAGGCTGCCGTCGACACGGAGCATTGGAGGCAAACCCACTTGCAAGTGTAGGTCAGAAGCCTTTTTCTTTATGACTTCTTCGAGGAGTGCTTCGATTCTGAGTTGCATATGTTGTATACCACCTTGTTTACATGCTATCGAGTGCGGCGACACGATTGACTTCACTCAATGTCGTCTCACCAGCTAATGCTTTCAGATACCCATCTTGGCGCATCGTAACCATGCCCTGCTCTTCTACTTTGGCCTGGATACTACTCGTGGGAGATCGATCCAAAATCAAAGACTCGACTTCAGGCGTGACACTAAACACCTCATAGATACCAATTCGGCCTTTATAGCCACCAGGGTTATCATCCGACGGCTTACCCTTGAACAAAGTATAAGCTTTTTGATCACTCAGGGGCAAGTCTTTATAGCCCAATCGCACACCAAATTCTTTTTGGTCCTTATCAGCTTTGGGCAAAACTTTGCCCAACGTCTCGTGTATTGCTTTCACTTCTGCATCATCTGCGCCATACGCCGTCTTGTCGTCGACGATTCGTCGCACCAAGCGCTGTCCGATGACTGTATTGACCGTCGAGGCGATCAGGAACGGTTCGATACCCATATCGAGGAGTCGCGGTAGCACGCCAGCTGCAGAGTTGGTGTGCAGCGTCGAGAAAACCAAGTGACCTGTCAGTGCCGCTTGAACCGCAAGCTGCGCGGTCTCTTTGTCTCGAATCTCCCCCACCATCACGATATCCGGGTCTTGGCGGAGGATAGACCGAAGCCCTGTCGCAAATGTCAGACCGACGTCGGGATTGACCTGAATTTGATTGACGCCCTCCATCTTGTACTCTATCGGATCCTCGAGCGTGACGATATTCACGGTGTCGTTTTTAACCGCCCTGATCAGAGCGTAGAGTGAGGTAGTTTTACCCGAACCGGTTGGACCTGAGGTTATAATCATCCCGTTCGGCTTCTTGATACCTTCTCGGATAGCTTGGAGTGATTGTCCACGATACCCCATATCTTCGAGTTCTAAGCTCGTGCCGTTGGTGTCGAGCAGACGAATCACGACTTGCTCACCCCACAAGACGGGCGAAATTGCGATACGAAGGTCGACTTCTTTGCTGCCGACAACAACAGAAAACTGACCATCCTGCGGGATACGGTGCTCGTCTATTTTCAGATTGGACAAAATCTTGATACGTGAGATGAGAGCCGGTTCGATACTCTTGGGCAACTTCATGATTTCACGAAGCACGCCGTCGATACGGCAGCGAATTTTCAGCGACTTCTCGAGTGGCTCTATGTGTACATCGGATGCACGATTTTTAGCAGCATATTCCAATATCGTATTTAGTGCGCGACTTATCGGCGAGTCTTGTACGATCGTTTTAATATCTGCAGTTTTTTTACTATCAGGTTGTTTCGTTTCAGTTTGCGACTCGGCCTCTTGATCGCGATCATCCAATTTGTTGTTGCCAAGCACTTCCTCGACACCTTCTTTGAGGTTACTCGAGTATTGGGCAATCACATGCCGAATCCCTGCTTCGCTGGCAATATAGACTTTGAGGGGACGCCCAACTTTGTTCGACAGGAAGTCCACAGCTTGCACATTATCAGCATCCAACATCGCCACAACGAGACGATTACCCATTTCACCCAACGGCACAGCCATGTACCGCTCGGCGATATCGCGCGGCAAGAGCTCCAGCATCTGGGGGTTAATGCTCGCTTGGGTGAGATTGACATACGGCGTACCCGTCACGTGCGCTGTAAGACGCGTCATATCCTCGGCATCTACGGTCTTGTCTGCTACAAGTTTGACTAGCAACGGTTCGCCCTCTTTGCTTGCCTGGTCCTTGAGCTCTTTGAGCTTTTCATTCGTCAACAACCCCTCTGAAACGAGGAGCTCTTCGAGCTGTTTTTGATTATCGGCAGATAGTACGCTCATCCCAACCTCCGCATCACACCCACCTGCTGACAGTACTGTCGTACAGCCACACTGCGGGCGTTAAGGGTGCTGGACGTTGTTGCTCGCTCCAGTGCTCCTTCGCAGTACCGCTCGTACAACTCAGTCCGCGCTTCACGAGCGCCTAGTCCAGCATCCCTTTGCAGAGGTTGGAGATAGCCAGACATAACAATACCTACTTTCCCTGATTCTTGAACGGCTGGTCGTTGGTCGTTGGTCCGATTTTGATATCTTTGGTAGGATCTAGCGCTTTATCGTTGAAGACTCGTACATCAGGTGCCGGAAAATTAGTATTGAAACGATCCACGACCTCAACCTTTTGGCTTCGGTTTTTGGGTGTTGTGATGAAGCCGTTGCCCACAAACACAGCTATGACGACAGCCACTATGGTGATCGATATGATGAGCGTCAGATCACTCTTTTTCATTTCACTACCTCTGTTTTAAACTCTAGATTCTTGGCAGGCTGGTAATATGTGACGACCTTAAATGTTGCGTGCAGCGCTGCGTCTTGACCAGTGACACTCAAGCTCAAGATCTTGAACGGTCGTATTGAACGCTGCAAGTCGTTTGTAAACCGCTTGATTTGGTCGTAATTGCCACTTATCTCTACTGTGAATGGTATTTCAACAGGCTTCGGATCATTGCTGTCCTTGGATACATCAGATGTATCTTCACTCGTAAATGACTCGAGTTTGTATCCTCCGTCAGTCGCAATCTTCTCGATAGACGTTCCAAGCGCCGGAATATCGTATTTGCTTGGTAGTGCATTGAGGATTGTTTTGGAATTGACCGTCACATTCTTTTCAAGTGCATTGAATGAATCCTCTAGTTTGGCAGCATCTTGGATATTGTTCGCTAGATTATCCTTGGCGGTCTGCTTCTTGGCAATCACGCGATCTTGATATGCTCGCTGACTTATAAGTGCCCGGCACGTCACGATCGAAACCGAGACGATGACTGCCGTGAGACCTGCAGCAAACAATACGGTCGTATTTGCTTTGCTGATGAGCGATCGTTTACTTTTGCCAAAAGGATTGGATAGGTGCATTATTTACCTCCCGTTGTTTGGAAGACTGATTCTGACAATTCACGGGTTGTGATCGTGCTATTGACGATCGGGACAACGCCGTCACTTACAGGGCTGTATGTTTTGAAGTCAGTGAGCGCCGGATCGTATTCCATAGTAATTGCAAAGGTATTGCCTCCTTTATCGATTTTGGCAGTACTCACCAGGATAACTTTGCTAAATGCTCTCGGTTGACTCGTTGTATCACTCTGTTGATATTGAGCAAATTTCAGCGTGTCGATGAAGACGTTCGTCGCTTCAAAACTTGGTGCCGTCCCTTCTATATCTACCTTGTGATTTTCAGTAGAAATATGGAACGATGAAATACCGATGTTTGTCGGAGTGACTTTACTCAAGAAGAGGAATAAACGACTCACGACTGGCTTGCCATCATGGAGGCTGGGAAGCTGGCTCAGCTGATTTTGAACCGTCAGTATACGATCGATATTGGGAAGGGTTGCTAGTTCTTGTTTCTTCGCATTGATGTCGCTCGTGAGATTGGTGATGTGTCGCTTCTGCCCCAAGTTAACGTAGGTGAAGAGCGACGCCGTCAGGACTATGGCACCACTACACAACACAAAGGCTCCTAGTATGACTAGTCGCTTGAGCCGTTGCGCTCGCATAAATTGCTGTTTGATGTCTGGTAAAAGGTTGAGTTGTATCATTCGTTTCTCTCCGCCAATCCCGCAGCAACTGCATAATGATTCGCGACAGCGATGAGCTCATTCTGACGATCTGGCAGATAAGCAACATTGCGCCAGGCATTGCCGATCTCGATGTTGAGTGCAAATTTGTTAGCCAGGTACAACGGAAACTCCGGAAGTGTTGAGACGCCACCAGTGACGATGATTTTTTCGATCTTGGAATTGGTGTAACGGCCCGTGAAAAATTTGATAGACTTCTCTATCTCGACGACCATACTGTCAATCGTCCCTACCAATGCACGATACACTTGGCCTTCGAGTTTTTGCTGACTGAGTCCAAATTTGAATACGAACTGCTCAGCTTGTTTCTCATCGATCGCGAGATTTTGTGAGGTGGCCTTCACGAGCGCCTTGGTTCCCACTTGAATAGAGCGGATGAGACGCGGCGTACCGTCAAGCAAGATGATAAGGTCGGTTGCTTGAGCGCCCATGTCCAAGATGAGTTGCGCCCCGGTCTGATTTGGCGGCACCAATGCCCTACTGATGGCCAGTGGATCTGGCTCAAAGGCGACGACATTGAGTCCAATAACTTCGAGCATGTCGAGTCTGGCTTCGATGTATGAGTTCGTCACGCTAGACAGCAAGACCTCAAGCTTATTGGGATCTTGTGCGGAATCCCCTAGCACTGCCCAATCGAATTTGGAATCAGCAAGTTGTGTCGGGATGAAGCTTTCAGCTTGATAGTCAATCGTCTTAGAAAGTTCTTTGGGTGACAATTTATCGATATCGACGATGGTTGTAAAAACTCGTGATGATGGGATACCGACGACGACATTTTTCGTAGAGATACCGACTTCCGTGAGGAAAGCTTTGATCGTTGCGGCGAGCCGTTGTTGGTCGGTCGGCGAATCGCTGGTCGCCGTCTGTGTGTCTACTTCCACACTTCCATAGCGAAGCAGGGTCTTGGTCGCGCCCCTACCCTTCAATTGGACTGCACGGATAGCTGCTGAGCTGATATCAAGGCCGAAAAAATCGCCCACGCCGCTTAATAAACTCATGCGGTCAATTGTAGACCATAAGCGTTACCGTGCCAAGAGTAAGGCTCAGATGTCAGCGAATTACTTTCTCGAGCGTATTGATATTCCGGACGGTATTGAATTCTTTGTAAGCTGGTTTGGTGAGGTATTTGGAAAACTCACTTTTGAGCGTCATGCCTTTTGGGACTGTCCAATAGATACAGTTTGTGCCCGATTTGATCTGTTCTACTTTCTCATCAAATGTTGCTTCAGCTTCGAGCTCCCTCTCTTTGGTCGACTCCATGAATATGACGTAATGCTGATAGTCTGTGTTATTTCGATCAAACGGATAGTCTTTGATGACTGATTCTATTTGTTCAAGCGTAAAAACTTGAACCTTAGCAGGATAATTGAACGTCCTCGTCAAAACCTCTTCAATAGTCCGCTTCAACTCATCGGCATTCTGATCACTTTCGAAAACCACATTGCCTGATTGCAGAACAGTTTTAACGTTTTGTAGCCCAATTGATTCTAGACCGACCTTGAGATCCGCCATCTTCACCACTCGTCCACCAACATTGATCCCGCGCAGGAAAACTATATGTTTCATGACGGAAATAGTTTATCTTTTTTTCGAATTACTTCCGCTACCACTTCTTCGTACCAGCCAGCAACGACTGGATGAATTGCGACCCGCAAGCGTATCTCATCAGCCTTTCGTTGAAACTGCTCGAAGGATATTCCTTTTTCGCGATAGAGCGTCCCGCCTCGTAATACGAGGATAGCGGCCACTAATTTATCTAGAGCATCGACAAAGCGTGATTCCTCATCCGCTTTCGCTTCATAATCGCGAATAGCTTGCGCGATGAGTGGTGTCCGCCAGAATGTCTGTTCGACTTGCTCAAGGGCAAGTTCTTCTCTCTCGGCTTTCGTCAGTCTTCCTTCCTCATCCCATACCGAGGTATCTTCGGCATACCTCTCTGTGAAGTCATGAAATGTGGCGTACAGAGCGATCTTGGCAGGATCCATGCCCAGTCTCTCTCCAACCGCCGCACCGATAAATGCTATAGCATGCGAGTGTTCGGCGTCATTTTCCCAATCGCGTTCTGAATTACTTGGCCACGGAATAACTCGGATAATTTCTGCAAATGGAATATAGCCTTCTGTGATAAGGTGATCTACATCTGTCACCGCAACCGATAATTCACCTCGACTCCCGGTCATAGGTTAATTCTACCACCTCTGTTAAAATAGCAGCTATGAGTTTATCAATTGGGATCGTTGGACTGCCAAATGTCGGCAAGTCGACATTGTTTAATGCCCTCACCAACAACAACATCTTGGCGGCGAATTATCCGTTTGCCACGATCGAGCCGAATACCGGCATCGTCGCTATTCCTGATCCTCGTTTACAGAAACTGAGCGAGTTATACGGAGGTGCGCCGATCAAACCGGCGACGGTGACGTTTGTCGACATCGCCGGACTTGTTGCTGGCGCGAGCAAAGGCGAAGGACTCGGCAATCAGTTCCTCGCCAACATCCGCGAATGCGCAGCGATTTGCCACGTCGTGCGCGCCTTTGACGATCCAAATGTTCAGCATGTTGATATGTCCGCTGGCCAGCGGAACAACCCACAGAAAGACATCGACGTCATTAATACCGAATTAGCAATCGCCGATCTTCAAACACTCGAGAATCGGTTGCCAAAGCTTGAAAAAGAAGTCCGGGCAAACCCCAAACTTGCTCCGATGCTTGAACTATATGAGCGAGCAAAGAAATTGTTGGATGAAGGTAAACCAATCTCGACAGATTCAGAACTCAGATCTCAAATTTCTGAGCTTCGAGATTTACAACTTTTGACCGCAAAACCAGTAATCTATGCTTTCAATGTTGACGAGAATGCATTGAATGACTCCCACAAGATTGCCGATCTAATGGCTTTGGTAGCGCCATCCTTGAGTATATTTGTGAGCGCAAAGCTAGAAAGCGAATTGCGTGGTCTTGACGAAATCGAAGCCAAAGAACTTTTACAAAGTTATGGCTTTACTCAGTTAGGATTAGAACAACTCACACACGCTGCCTACGACACGCTTGGGTTGCAGAGCTATCTGACAGCCGGCTACAAAGAAGTCCGCGCCTGGACCATTCCCAAAGGCGCTACTGCCCCGCAAGCTGCCGGTGTCATCCACGGTGATTTTGAACGAGGCTTCATCGCCGCCGAGATCGTTGATTATAACGATCTGGTCGGCTTAGGCTCACTCCAAGCAGCGAAAGCTGCCGGCAAGGTCCGTACTGAGGGTAAAACGTACATCATGAAACCCGACGATGTCGTCGAGTTTCGATTTAATGTCTAGTTTTTTGTAAGAGATAGAACCGTTCTCGATTACCCTTCTCGCCAGTCACATCAGAATCGGCTTTGGCTTGAATAACAAAATATTTCTTCATGAAATTTTCTAGATAATCGAGAACCTCTCGGCGTAAATGGTCGTTTTTGATAACTCCTTTGTGCTTGAAACTCGGCCCAGCCTCAAACTGTGGTTTGGCCATGGCGACAATGTACGTTTGAGGTGCGCTGATGGTTGCGACATGAGGCAAGATCTCGCGCAACGAGATGAAGGACACATCGATCAATATGAAGTCCGGAGCCTCAGTTGGTCGAAAATCCCGAATATCAGTTTGCTCATGTAACTCTATCTGAGCATTGCCTTGCAGTGTAGGATGAAGCTGATTGGTGCCTACTTCGACAGCAATCACCTTCTTGGCACCACGTCTCAGCGCATAGTCGGTAAAGCCGCCTGTCGACGAGCCGACATCAAGCACGATTTTGTCTGCAAAATCTAGTTTCAAAGCTTGCGAGACACTCGCCAACTTATGACCAGCTCTCGAAACATATTGCTCTTCGACTGCAATAGTAATCGTATCGTTTTCCGAGACTGCATGCCCCGTCTTTGTGATCGTCGCACCATTCACCAAGACCTTGCCCATACGAATATATGACTCGGCTTGCGAACGCGAAGAGACGAGCTTTCTCGCGACTAATTCTCGATCAAGACGCTGTTTCATCGCTAAATGGTTTGATTAAAAATCCGATGATCGTTGCTACAAAGCTAACTGGGATTGTGACGCAGAGAATCAAAAATCCGGTTTTAGATTTAGTTGCAAAAAAGTCCATCGCCGACATAAATGCATCGTGTGATCCGCAATCAGCGTAAAGTGAACAATCATGAGCACGTATCCACGCCAAAATAAACAAAACGATCATTGCTGCAAGTGAGGCAAGGAATATGCCGAAAAATACTTTGGTTAGTGATTTCAAATCTTAGTCTTTCTTGCGTTCGCGGTACGCGCCAGTAGCGGTGTCGACAGAGATGATGTCGCCTTGCTTGATAAATGCCGGGACTTTGATCGTGATGCCTGTTTCGAGTTTGGCGTCTTTCTGAATCGCGCCACTGGTATCGCCTTTGACAGCGTCTTCGGTGTAGGTCACTTTGAGGAAAACATTCTTGGGTAGTTCGATGTTGATAACACGACCATCGAAGAGCTGAGCCTGAACCGTATCGCCCTCTTTCAGATAACTAACATTCTCGCCCACGATATCTGCCGGGATCTCGAACTGGTCATAATTGACCTGATCCATAAAATAAAACGTCGCGCCATCATTGTAGAGGTACTGGACGTTTTTGTTGCTGACATCCGCACGATCTAATTGTTCGTTACCTTTGAAAGTCTTGTCGAGCACTCGCCCATCGAGCAAGCTTCGGATGCGGACATTTACAATCGAGCCACCCCGTCCCATAACTTTCTGGGAATAATCGATGACTTTGTATGGCACGTTTTCGTATTGAAAAATCGTGCCTTTTTTCAGATCAGTAATTGCAAGCGCCACGTTCTACCTCAACTTGCGACAAATGGTAATAGTGCAATGTGTCGCGCGCGCTTGACTGCAACACTCAGCGATCGTTGCTGGCGTGCAGACAAACCTGTTCGCTTGCGTGTTTCGATCTGACCATAGGCGTTTACAAAACGCTGTAGGGTCTTAAAGTCTTTGTAATCAAAAACGATATCTCGATCGTCTTTCTTTCTATAAATCTTAGCCACTTATCAATTTCCTTTCTTAAAATGGGATATCTGAGAGATCTATTGGGGCGTCGGCGTCGATATCTTCGATGTCGACATCGTCATCTGCTGCCTTTTTCTTGGTGGCTGCTGGCTTGCTTGGTGCGGGACCGGCATCATCACTTGACATGCCACCTCCCCCACCTTGGCCGCTACCGATGAAATTGAAGTCATCGACATTCACTTCGACTTTGCTACGCTTTTGACCATCTTGTTCCCACGAACGACTCTGCAGACGTCCAGTGATCAATATCGGTCGGCCTTTTTGAGTATACTGGCTGATGATTTCCCCAGCTTTTCCCCAGGCAGTGCAGTCGATGAAATCGACAGCTTCTTGGGTTTGGCCGTTGGCATCTTTCCAGGTGCGGTTGATAGCTAGGCTAAAGCTACAGACATTCTGACCGTTTGGGGTGGTGCGAAGCTCCGGATCCCGAGTCAGATTTCCCATCAAGATTACTTTGTTAAATCCCTTTGCCATTTCCTCGTACCCCTTTCTTACCCTTACTCTTCGTCTTCAGTCGTTTGCTCTTTGTTGTCTGTCTCGTCGCGTTCAGCACCCTGGTCTTCTGCTTCGGCATCACGTGCTGCGAGCGCCTCTTTGACCTTGGGATCTGGCTTGACGATCAGGAAGCGAATAACCTCATCTGTGATGTTGAGCGTCGATTCTATCTTACTCACACTTTCACCCGGCAACTCTACCGTGTAAAACACGTAGACTGCATGGTCTTGCTTCTTGATTGGATAGGCGAGCTTGCGCTTACCCCAATTATCGACATTGGTGATCGTGCCACCGTTGTCAGTGAGGACTTTTTCCACCTTTTTGAGCGGTTTATCCAGATCGATTTCCAGATCAGGATGATAGAGGATTGCGACCTCGTATTCTTTTTTCTCCACGAATACTCCTTTGGTTAATGCCCGCGCTGTTGCACACGAGCTGAGTTGATAACGGACAAATTATACCTTCACCTCTGTTTTTTGTCAAAAGTCATCGATGGCCGAACTGTCCGTCATGGGCGCACCAGCTGGCGTACGATTGAAGACATCATCGAGACTTGAGACAAGAACTTCTCGGGGCCGAGCGCCATCAGCCGGCCCGACAATTCCCTGTTCTTCCATCGTTTCGATCAAACGAGCCGCACGCGAGTAGCCAACGCGCAAGCGACGTTGCAAGAGACTGGTGCTCGCTTTACCACCCTCGATGACCACGCGAACAGCATCTTTGTACATGTCATCATCAGCACCCGAATCCAAATCGGCCACTATGCCACCACGGCCATTGAGCTGGACTGGTTGTGCTGTGATTTCGGGATCGTATTGCGGTGGTCGTTGATCACGCAAGAAATCACAGACCCGCTTGGTCTCGTCATCCAAGATCAATGCACCCTGCACGCGCTTTGGCTTCGGCATGTCAGCAGTCTGATAGAGCATGTCACCCATACCGAGGAGTTTCTCGGCACCGATGGTATCGATGATGGTTCGTGAATCAACCTGGCTCGCCACTGTAAATGCGATACGCGCTGGGACATTGGCTTTGATGAGGCCAGTGATGACATCGACGCTCGGACGTTGCGTTGCTAGTACCAGGTGGATGCCAACGGCGCGAGCTTTCTGAGCGATGCGCACGATAAGCGCTTCGACATCTCGGGCTGCCAACATCATGAGGTCTGCCATCTCATCGATCACGATGACGATGTATGGCATGCGATCATCGGTCTTGATCTTGTTGTATTCCTCGATATTACGCTTCCCCTGCTCTGCAAGCTCGGTATAGCGTCGTTCCATCTCAGCCACGGCCCATTTCAGGGCAGAAATACATTTCTCAGGCTCAGTGATGACTGGCGCAAGCAAATGTGGGATATCGGCATATGGTGCCATTTCGACTTGTTTGGGATCTACGAGGATGAGCTTGAGATCGCTTGGACTGTTGCGATATAGCAGACTGGTCAGCAAAGCATTGATCATGACGGATTTACCAGAGCCCGTCTGACCAGCGATAAGACAGTGCGGCATCTTCTCGAGATTGGCGATAACCGGCTTGCCTGCGATATCCCGCCCGACTGCGATAGCCAATGATCCGGCCGTCGCCTTCCATTCTGGTGCCTGCATGACACCGGCGATACGGACGGTAGCCGATTTTTGATTAGGCACTTCGATACCGACAGCACGCTGACCGGGGATTGGTGCTTCGATACGGATAGAGTGAGCAGCGAGATTAAGCGCGAGGTTGTTGTCCAATGCGACGATCTTGTTGAGTTTTACATTGCTTGGTGGCGACAACGTATACTGCGTCACGCGAGGACCGATGTTGGCACCCATCATCTCGACATCGATATTGAAGTTGCGGAAGGTTTCCTCGATCGTGCGTGCGTTGCCGTTAACATCACCAGCGTCAGCTTTGTCTTGTTTTTGATTGAGCAGGTCTATGCCGGGCGCCTGCCAGTCTGTGTCGTTAGTCGTCGTCAATGCTTCATGTTGCTCCGCGGCAGAGAGTTTCTGAGCGGAGTTTTTCAGGTTAGCTGCGTGGGCTTGCTTGCCACCATGCTCGACAGGCACGCCCTCGTTCAACTGAAAATTGTGCGGTGGCGTAGAGCCGAGCCGACTCTTCAATGCTCGAAGGTCAGTAACGAAGCCTTTTCGTTTGCCAGCATCTTCTTCGTCCTCATCATCGTCTTCGCTTTTTTCCCGCTTAAACATTTCTATGAGCCTTAGGAGCACTTTGGGAGATATTCCGAGAGTATAGAAGGCTGCGAAAAGCATG